>CAOQRA010000010.1 GCA_948512295.1 uncultured Eubacteriales bacterium | reverse complement strand
AATAGGCGCTGTGCTTTCTACAGTTTCACGTTCTCCTTTTTCTGGATTCCATACCAGCGCTTTTCTTGTTTCCATGCGGCAACCTCTAACGAGGTCGCATTCCGGATTATAGATTAGGTTAAAAGCGACACGCAGGCCAGCGCTAGTCCTGTCGGTATAGTACCAATCGCACGTGGCAGAATCGTCCCCATAGTAGCCTCTACCACTACATCTTGGAAAAGGCGAGCGCAAGAAGAAGTAACCAGTTTTGTAATCATTGCTTTCATAAGCACCATCGTTTCTTGCCTTTTTTGATAGTTTAGCTCCCATAAATGCTAAGTACTTTCTACGTGCTGTGTCATATTCGCTTGCACTAGGTATGTATACTTTCTCTCTTAATATTGTAGGTTTTTCCATAATTTGCTCCTATATATTTTAAGTATAGCATATTAGAATGTCAATTTCAAGAGGAAAAATATAAAAATAGATCCTTCGCTAGTCCACCCCACAAACGCTGAAGCGTTCGTGGGGGACCCCGAAAGCTCAGAATGACACGGCTGGGGAGAATAAAAAAGATTCTTCGCTGCGCTCAGAATGACAACTCCCTTTATTTGTCATGTTGAGCAAAGCGAAACATCTTTTTTAGTAAACTTTGTGTACTAGTTTTGTTTAAGAGATTTCTCCGCGTCGTTCACTTACGTTCACTTTGGTCGAAATGACAATAAGGAGTGCCCAAACAAATTAAACAAGTACGCGGCTAAACCGCCCAGAATGACATTACCCCCAGTATGTCAGACAAACCAAACAAGAGTACACAGCTGTGCCGTTTAGAAAAATAAAAATTTTCTCGAAAACATTACGTTTTTGGTTTTAATACTACCTAAAACTACAGAAGTAAAGACTTGACAAATACTGACAATGTTCGTCATAAAACCGAATATAATGACACACGAAATGATTTATTTTGTAGAAATAATGTGGTATCTTTAAATAGTTTCAAAATTAAAAAGAAAGAGGAGGAAAAGAAATATATTATGGAGAAACAAAAAGTATATATTGCTGATGCTGATGGAGATGAACTTGCAGAGTTTTTCACTAATAGTGATAGATATTCATTGGTAGGTAGAAGTGCTGACGGAAACGAAGTAATAAAAGATGTAAAATTGTATAAACCAGACTTCCTTATTATGGAGATTATGCTTGCAGGCATGGATGGTTTTTTGGTTATGGAAAATATTAAAAAAGAGATGAAAGAAAATGCTCCTAAAATAATATTTGTTTCCAGTCTTTCTCATAGTGGTTTTATTTCAAAAGCAATCAAAGAGGGGGCTAGTTATTTTATGGTTAAACCTGTTAAGCCAGAAAATCTTTCAGAGCGTATGAAAGATCTATGCATGGTTAGGTCTAGCAGCCAAGGAATTGAAAAACAATTAGACGAAAAAATATCCAATATTTTTATCAGTATAGGCATTCCTGCTCACATAAAAGGCTATCAATTTTTGCGTGAGGCTGTTAAACTTGCCGTAGAAGAACCTGAAATAATAGGTTCTATTACTAAAAAATTATATCCGACAATTGCAGAAAGATTTGATACGAGTTCAAGCAAGGTTGAACGCGGCATGCGCCATGCTATTGAGGTCGCATGGAATAGAGGCAAAATAGAAAACATTAATTCGCTTTTTGGACTTAAGATTTATAACAGCAATGAAAAACCTACAAATGGTGAGTTGATTGCCTTAATTGCAGATAAAATGATAATGGAAGGCTAAGACGAATTATATGGCAGCGTCTGCTTTCTAAAATAGTTTTAATGTATGACTTAAAAGGCTTGCTATTAGTTTTTTAGCCTAGCATTTATGGCAAGATTTAAGGGTTAGACATTCAGTCTTTCTTTGAAAATGAAAAGTTTATGTTGAAAAATATTTGGTTTTACGTGTTAAATAAATATATAATAAAAGCATGCTTAAAGTAATAAATTTAAAAGAATTTTCTCCAAGTGTGGATTATGCCTTGGCTATTGTGGAAATTGAAATAGAAAAGGCAATTTCTGAAAAGGTGACTGCAATTAAAGTATTGCATGGTTATGGCTCGCATGGCTATGGAGGAGTCATACTTGTAGAGTTGCGGCGCAGACTTCAATTTTTAAAAAGACAAAAAAAGATCTCCGATTATTTTGGTGGAGATAAATGGAATATGTTTGATAAATTAACTTTAAATTTACTAAACAAAGACAAAAGTATATCTGGTGATTGTGATTTAAACAATAACAATCCAGGTATTACAATCATCATAATATAAAAAGCGCATGGACTTAGCTCGTGCGTTTTTTAACATTAAAAACTGAAAATTCCAAATATAAAGGCATACAAAATTATTCCAAAGGTTGCTAAAAAACCTAATACTGCCAATGTCATGTTTATTCTTTTCCAAACAACACTGTTGCATACTTCTTGGTATGAAGAATTAAGCATGAAAGTAATTGCAATAGAATAGCTTATTCCAATTATACAAAGCCATTTATCAAATATGTTAAAAAAGAAAGCGAAGATAAATAGCATTCCTAGTATGGAAGCTGCAAGTGCGGTGAATCTTACCAGTATAATTTTCTTCTTAATTTGTCTTGAATAAGCATCCATAAAACACCTCTAATCTAATTTAACATTTTTTACTAAAGATGTCAAATGATTAGAACTTAGGGATGTAATCTTTATTAGCGCTTTCAGCAGCTTGAAAATATCCTTGGTTAATTCCGCGTTTTAACGCGTGGCGAGTCACAAGTTTGTATTCTAGCGGGGTTATTTTTCTTGCCAACTGACTTTTTTCAATTGGAGTAAACTGGCTCATTATACTTACAAAGGGATTTTTTATATTATCCGCGATGAAGTCAATTAATTTTAGGCTGTCTTTAGAATGACCTGGTAAAATCAAATGTCTTATTATAACTCCGCGCTTCATAAATCCATTACTAAAGCTATTAGTTTTAAGATTGCACATAAGTTTTAATGTTTTTGAGGCGACTTTAAAGTAGTCTTTTGCGCCCGCGAGTGTATAAGAAATGTCAGAATCATAAAATTTTAAATCCACCAAAAAAATGTCCACATACTTGGAAACATGAGCTATCGTGCTTTCGCTTTCATAACCGTTGCTGTTCCAAACTATAGGAATGTTTATTTCTAATTTAGATAGTGCTGAAGCAATTTGCACAGAAAACTGAGACGGTGAAATTAAATCAATGCATGAAAAATTATCAAGCTTGTAGGAGGATAAAAGCTCAATAAACTGTTTTTCGCTATAGGTTTGTCCCTTACCGCCTCTGGAAATCTCATAATTTTGACAAAACTCACATCTCAAATTACACCCAGAAAAAAATATTGCAAGCGCGCCTTTTTCTCCAGTTATACAAGGCTCTTCCAACATAAAGCTAGGAATAATTTTGGCAATGCGTATGCAGTCATTCTCTTGGCAAAAACCTAATTTTTCAGTCCTATTGACATTGCATTTTCTTGGACACATATTACAAAGCATGACTTAATTATACATTAAAATATTTTAAATTCAAATAAAAAAGAAGACTATTTAATGCCTTCAATTCTAAAAATGTAATAAGCAGCGTCACCTCTTGAACGTGCGAAAGTAAAAGTTCCCGCGGAGTCTACTTCGTAAGCGCCAGCATAGTTTACGGAAACTCTATCTTTATCAGATGGAATAACCACCTTTAAATACCAGACTTTATTCAGCAGCGTGCCAGCAGTATGAAGAGTTATATCGTTTGCATGACGCTTGTCAAGATGCATTATGGCAGTACAGTCTGATTTGTTTAGATTTGCATAAAACACCACTTTCTTATATTGTGAGAAGTCGTGATACACTACTGTTCCGCCCACAATACCAGTTGTATAACCAAGGTTGACCGCTGTATCAGTGCTTTTCATGTCGTAAATGGTGACTGTAGTATCTTGTCCGCCTTGTGACATGTTTTCAGCTAATTGCTGCACGGTTTCATTTAATGACGAAACGCTTGTCTCAAGAGTGGTTATATTTGTGTTAGCGGTTTTAATTGAATTTTCAAGAGAGGTAAGTTTGGAAGATTGAGCGGATAGCGTAGTTTCAATGTTTGTAATTTTATTCTTTGCAGAATCCAAGCTGTTTTGTAATAAAACTATTTGCAAAGCCTGATTTTGTAATTCACTGCTATGATTTGATTGACTCATTTGCAGCGATTGAATATTTTGAGTATTTGTTTGTAATTGGGATTCTAACTGACTTAATTTGCTTGTATTGGCACTGGTGGACTCAGTCAAATCTGCAAGCCCATCTTCCAAGGCTGATATATTTGCAGTTGCTGTCTGCAGGTTTTGTTTATTTTCCTGAACAAGCGTGTTAAGGCTGTTAAGTTGATTTGTGTTTGCGGACACCGAGGAGGACATGTTTGAAATGTCGGCTGACATAGCTTCAAATTCTTTTTTAATATTATCAATCGCTTGTGTGTTAGACTCCACTTGTTTTTTTAGCGCTGAGGTGTCGCCACCTGGTTTAAGAGATGGCAGGATCACTTTTACAATATATCCTATCTCTTTTCTTAATTGTTCCACTTGCGTAGCAAGTGATTTTATATCTTGCATATTTTTTCTCCTTTTTAAAGAGTTTAATATGCCATTTGCTTAAAATCAAGTTTTACTGCCTTTCTTTTTTTTGATAAACAGCAGTAAGAATATTATTGTGAGGCAGGACACTACCACCATTATTCCAGTGATTAGCGCTCCATTAATGCCATAAGGCTGCACGTCTAAAGTTTTTACATAGCCGTAAAAAAGTTTACCATCTTCTAAAACTAAGGCAATAGCTGTGTATTCATCTTTGGAATTAAAACCATTGTAAATATAAACTTGCTGTCCAGCTTTGGCAATATAAGAAGTTTCGCTTTTATTTAGGTCGTAAATTTTGCTCTCGGTCACCATGGAGCCATTAAACACAGGATAGCTTTCTTGCAGCGGCTCGGAAAAGGCGAGATAATAGCGATAGATATAGCCCTCAAACTCCTCATACTTTACTTTGACAAAATCACCACCATCATCTGCCAAAATTTCAAGTTGAGTGCCATGTGAAAGCGATAGCGCCTGGTCGCCACTCATAATGCACTCGTCAAAACTTTCACTCTGATATATATAGCAAGAAGACGCCACCACCCATGCAAAATTATCGGCGGCATTGATCGGTATAAACAACATTAAAAAGCACATTAAAAGTTTCATAATTCAATTATTATTCAACCACAAAATTTTGTCAAGAAATTTTATGCCGCTTTTATAATAAAAAAGCATATCATTGTGATATGCTTTTTATTTTAATCCATTTCTGCAAGCCTTGCTATTAAAGTAGATTTTCTTTCAGCTGCCGTTTGTGGCTTCTTAGTTTTTGCAACTTCTTTTTCGCGAGCTTTAATTAATTGAGTTTCAATTTCGGGATATTTTTCAAATATATAATCTGGGATAAACTCGACAAGTGCAGGTTCTTTTGCTGCAGCATCAATAATAGGTTCACACAGTGCTTCAAAGAATCTTACTTCTAGCATTTTTGCTTCTTTTGCTAGCCTTGGGTTATTATCTATTCTTGCATCCCTAGCTTTTATCTGTGATTGTTCAAGCAAATCTTTTAGTATTTGTTCATAATTTTGAAATTTCAATTTATCGCCAATCACGCACAATTCAACGCCAGTTTTTGAAAGTATTGACCATGTTTTTGTTGTATAAGTTGAATCAGAAGTAGTTTCATTATTAGGTGCACTTGCAGCGATTAAAATACCAAAAAATTCACTAAAGGAATCGTATTTAGTTTGATTTTTGCTATGGTCTTCATAATTAAAGTGAATTTGTAAACTATTTGTTTTTATTAAACTTGGGTCTATTTTATACATAAATCCTCCCTATATAATTGATATTAACATAAAATGGACAATTTTGTCAATATCTTTCAGAAAAATTCACCAACTTGTGTTATTATTTCAAATTTAACAATAGAATATTTTGAGGTATTTTGTATGTTTTTAACAATCAAAAAAAGTCAATTGTTGCTGTTTTGTTGTGCATTCTAGCAATAGGTGTTTTCTGCGGGGCGTATTTCCCTATCAAAGCCAGCACTTCTCCAAGGCCACTTTACACCATTGTCATTGACGCGGGGCATGGCGGGGCTGATGTCAAAATAGGACAGTATTAAATTTGAAAATATATAAAAAGCATATCTTAGATATGCTTTAAATTTTTTATTCATTATCATTTTGAGGTGGATTTACAGCCCTATTTATTTCTTCTATTTTTTCTATACCTACACAACCCTTGCTTGCATCTTCCACAGAAAAATTATAAGCTCCAAAAGCTAAACCTATGATATTTTTACGCTCTGGAATAATTCGATCATACATATCTGATGTGGCATAACGTTCACTTGGGTACATATTATATGGATTACCTCCATAATATTTCATTCCTTTGTATTCACGTTTCATCCAAAGAGGGTGCATTTCTGCAAGTTGTTTAGCTAAGCCATTATAAGTTTCCAATAAGGCGTCGGAATAATTCTTGAGATCCTCATTAAAATCTTCTGGAAGATCATAATTATCCACAATATAATTAATCGATAAATCTACAATAAAGGCTTGAACCATTCTTGTATACGAATATCTTAACATGGCCTCAAGTTCGTATTGATCAGTAGGCAAATATTCTGAAGGAAGCTTAACCTGTTTAAGATTCTCCATTGTGTCAGCAAGCTCGTTACTGTCTGTGATAATAGGAAAAACTGCTTTTACTTGTTTTGTTTTGGAGTCTTTAAAGATAACATATTCTTTTTCGTCGGGTCCTATATATTCTTCTTGCAAATAATCTTCATTAACAATAATCATTCTGTTCTCCATTTACTTGCTTATAATAGCATAGTAAGAGATTTTTGTCAATATCTTTTAAATATATTTTTCTTTTGTGCTATTTAAATGGATTATGTAATAAACTACTTTGGGGTTTTATATGTTTTTAACAATAAAGAAAAAGTCAATTATTGCTTTTTTACTATGCATTCTAGCAATAGGTGTTTTCTGCGGGGCTTATTTTCCTATCAAAGCCAGTACTACGCCAAAGCCGCTCCACACCATTGTGATTGACGCGGGGCATGGCGGGGCTGACGGCGGCGCGGTAGGTAAGGTGACAGGAACTGAGGAAAGCGAAATCAATCTTGCCTATGCAAAATGTTTACAAGAGCTATGTCAAAACTTTGGAATTAAAGTGATTATGACGCGAAGCGACATGAATGGGTTATATGATATAACCGCTCCAAACAAAAAACGCTCAGACATGGAAAAGCGTAGGCAGATTATTGAAAGTAGTGGTGCAGATTTAGTTGTCAGCATCCATATGAACAGCTATCCGCTTCCCTCGGCGATCGGGGCGCAGGTGTTTTATGCAGCGGGGAGTGAAAGCGGCAAAACGCTTGCAGATTTAATGCAAACAGAGATTGTAAAAAGCGTTCCCAATGCGCGCAAGGTGAGCAGCGTAGGAGATTATTACATTCTTAACTGCACGGACACGCCAAGCGTACTTGTGGAGTGTGGTTTCCTTTCAAATCCGCAAGAAGAAGCGCGTCTTGTCACCGAAGAACATAGAAAAAAACTTTGTTACAGTGTGCTGGCAGGGGTGCTAAAATTTTTTGATATGTAAAAACTCTTTCATGCTTTTACCATCTGTCAGCGTTTATAAACGCAGTTTTTGTGTTTGGAAGTCCGTCAGACTATTTTAAATACTTGTGAATTAATTTTGCATATATTTTAGGTCTTTATTTTGACTGGGAGGGCAACCTCCTTTTTTTGTAAACCTTGCAAATTTATTTGTTAAAACTTATTGAATTTGATATCATAATCTCAAGGGGTAAAAATATGTTTGTTATATTTTCAGGTGTGTCTGGGGCGGGGAAAAACACCATAATTAACGAGCTTTTGACAACTGCGGGTAATCGTTTTTTAATCAAGTCGGCGACAACGCGAGAAAAACGCAGTCCTCAACTTGATATTAATTATGACTTTTTTACAGATGAGGAGTTTGAGAAAAAACGCCGACATGGCGACTTTTTTGAAGTCAATGAGGTGCACCAATTCAAATATGCTACTCAAAACAGTGAGCTAAAAAAAATCATCAATAATCCACAAAACATATATATGAAAGACATTGATGTTGAGGGAGCGCAAAAACTTGTCGAGTATTTAAAAGGAAAAGCGGAAGTGTTGACAATCTTTTTAGACGTGCCAGACGACGAATTATATGCAAGGCTGATTGCTCGCGGAGAAAGTGATGAGCGTGCAAAGCTGCGTATTTCGCGAGGCGAATTTGAACGCAAGTTTAAAAGCAAATATGACCTTGTAATTGATAATACTAATTTAAAACATACACTTGAAGTTATTGAAAAGGAGATAAAAAATAGAGCCTAAGTCAAGGCCTCTTTTTTTTGCGTTTCTTCGGCAAAGTGTGACAATTTTTTGCTATCGATTGAAATCTGTCAAGCTGTATAATTAGCGTATGGAAGCTTTTATGAAAATGAACAAGTATGTTCGTATGTTTTTGATATTGATTTTATACACTGCACTTTTTTACATAGTTAGTCATGCGAGCATTTCTGGATATATTTATCCTTTTGCGTTCGCGTTGATGTTTGCGCTTGTGTGGGCAAATCAAAAAGTGTACATTGTATGCCCTGCCTATTTTTTCGCACAGATGGCGTTTTCCTTTAGTTTCGAAAACATCATATCCGCCTTGGTTGCGGTTTTCATGTGCGGGTTGCCATACTATATCCACGTGTTATGTAAAAAGAACATTCGCAAATGGGAGCTTGGTATTTTTGCCGTGTTAGGTCAAACTGCTAAAATTGTCTTTGACGCACTGGGAGGAGTCGCGCCATATTTTATACCGATAAGCATTGTGGTTGGTGTAATGTTTATGTATGCACTTATCTACTTTTTTGAACCACTTATTATTAGAGGCTTTGCATACAAGCTTACGAATTTGGAATTAATTTGTGGCGCAAGCTTTTTAATGGTGGTTTCTAACGGACTTTCCGCTTTTGACCTGTTTGGTTTTTCCTTTTTAAAACTGTTTATTGTGTTTATTTTACTGGTAATTTCTTATACTACAAAGTGGCATAGCGCAATCATGCTTGCAGGCATTTTGGGACTAGGCACTCTGCTTGGCAGCAATAACCCTCTATACATTGCGCCATTTGTAATTTGGGCACTTATCATTACATGCTTCCGTACTCAAAAACGTGTATTCCCAGCGATAGCAGTGTTATTAAGCGAGCTTATAGTAGGCTTTTATTTCAAACTATACTATTCATATGGATATTTAGATGTTTTGCCTGTGATACTTGGTGTGCTAATCTTTATCGCAGTTCCTAAAGCCTTTTATCAGCAAATTGGAGTATTGCTATCCACTAACAATGACCGCCTTGCGATGAAAAATGTGGTCAATCGTAATCGCGAGATTATGCATAGGCGGCTGTCAAGTCTTTCTGAAGTATTTTGCGACATGAATGAGGTTTTCAAAAAACTTATTAAAAAGAACATGTCAGATGAACAAATAAAAGACATGCTGTTTGAAGAAATACGCGGCTCAATATGCAAAGGCTGTCCAGAGTATAAACACTGCCATCGTACATTTAGCGATGACTCTAAAAAGATGTTTGAAGAACTTATTTCAATTGCACTTGACAAAGGTAAGATTACGCTTTTAGATATACCAAGTTACCTATCCTCTCGCTGTGGAAAAACTAACAATCTTATCAGCGAAATAAATACACTGACAAGTCAGTACAAAAGTTATTCCACATTAGTTGGCAATGTGGACACAAGCAAAATGCTTATCGCAGACCAATTAGGCGGTATTAGCGACGTTTTAAAGGGGCTTGCTGGGGAAGTAAACAGTCTTGTCTCTTTTGACACATCGCGAGAAAGTAAAATTATTGATGAACTGGCGTATAATAATATAATTTGCTCCGACGCCGTTGTCTATGAAAAAGATGCGAGGACGATGTGCGCTTCGCTTATAGTAAGAGAGCAAGACGCCTCAAGACCAAAACTTTCCGAAGTTGTCAGTAAAATATGTGGCAGCAAGATGTGTCCATATGAACTTTATCCTGCCTCGGTGTCTGGGCTGACCACTATCAATTTAAAAACTTCACCGCGCTATGATTGCATCTTTGGGCTTGCTAGCAAAACTAAGTCTGGCTCTAGTATTTCAGGGGATAGCCATAGCGTAATTCGCTTAGACGGCGACCGATTTATGTTTGCGCTGTGCGATGGCATGGGCTCAGGCGAGGAGGCGGGGCGTAAAAGCGAAACGGCTATCTCGCTAGTTGAAAACTTCTACCGCGCGGGTTTTGATAATGAGGTTATTCTATCAAGCGTCAATAAACTTCTTAATCTTGAAAAAGACGAAATTTTCTCCACGCTTGACATTTGCATTATAGACCTAAGGAGCGGTCTTGCCGACTTAATCAAAATGGGCTCGCCATCCACCTATGTGCGAAGTCCAGAGGATTGCAAAATTATTGAGGGCGGTGCGCTACCAATCGGCATTTTAAACGATGTGCGTGCGCTAACCAAAAAGGTTGTGGTCGGCGGCAAAGATTTTATCATTTTGTGCAGTGACGGAGTGTCTGACAGCTTTGGCAGTGACAGTGAATTTAAAGATTTTATTCTCACAATTAAAGACTCAAGCCCGCAAGAATTTGCCGATACAATTCTTGCCCGCGCGCTTTCAAGCAATAACGGCTACGCAGTGGATGACATGACATGCCTTGTAGTCAAACTTTTCGAAGCGTGAAAAAACGGACAAACTTGTCCGTTTTTTTATTTTCTATTTTTCAACTTTTTGCTGTATTTCAAATAATCGCAATAATCATCAATCATGTTATCGATTTCATCTAATATGATTTGGGTGTTAGTTTTGTTCATCTTCGCCACCTAAATTGATGTTATCTATTGCATTGTCAACTTGATTGAAAGCGGAATTAATTTTTAATGCCTCTTCAAGCCACTCGGTTTCATTTACAATCTCGTCAGCAAGAGCTTTTGCTTGCTCTGCTGTCACATCAGGTTTTGCACGCAAATCAGAACTAACTCTTTTTAACGCTTTACGTAAGTCCTCTTCGTCCATTTTGCCATCAGCAACTTGAGCAAATAATTTGTGAATTTCACTTTCCTCAGTATTTACAGCGGCATCTTGAGTTTCAAGTATAGGAGTTGCTTTTTCATAGTCGTCCTCACTTGACATCTCAACTTCTACCATCTTTGCAAGTTCTTCCTCAGTAAACAGACTTTTGCATTGTGTCCTTAATTTCTTTGCTTTGGCATAATCATTGTGATCACCTTTTTCAGCAAATGGCTCTGCTTTTGCGACAAGGTCAAGAGTCCAAAATTGCATTGCTACCTTTTCACCTTTTGCATACGCAGCTTCACATTCCTCTTTGTTAAGCCAAATACAATCGTACTTACCAAATTTAATAATAGGCGCTGTGCTTTCTACAGTTTCATCTTTTCCATTTTCTGAATTCCATACCAGCGCTTTTCTTGTTTCCATGCGGCAACCTTTAACGAGGTCGCATTGTGGATTATAGATTAGGTTAAAAGCGACACGCAGTCCGGCGTTAGTGTCGTAGGTACAGCGCCAAATGCGCGTGGCACTACGGCTACCATAGAAGACTTTAACAGTATAGCCTGGAAGAGGCGAGCGCAAGAAGAAGTAACCAGCTTTGTAATCATCGCTTGCCCATGCACCATCATTTCTTGCCTTTTCTGAAAGCTTTGCTCCCATAAATGCTAAGTACTTCTCACGTGCTGCGTCATATTCGCTTGCACTTGGTATGTATACTTTCTCTCTTAATATTATAGGTTTTTCCATAATTTACTCCTTTATATTTTAAGTATAGCATAGTAGAATGTTAATTTCAAGAGGGAAAATATAAATGATTAATGAAAAGTGAAGTTTTAGTTGAGGTGTGTACTAGGCTCTTTGATGTAATACAAAAGATTTTTTTTGCGGCACGCTGTTTGCCTTATGATGACAATCAGTTTAGATTTCCCCACGTCGTTCACTTACATTCACTCTGGTCGAAATCACAATAAGAAGTGCAACAAACAAATTAAACAAGTATGCGGCTAAGCCGCTTGAAATAACAGTGTGTTCATAGTCATGTTGAGCTAAGCAAAACATCTTATTAGTAAAATTTGTGTACTTGTTTTATCTAAAAGATTCTTCGTTTCACTCAGAATGACAAACCCGAGTGCTCAGAATGACAAACTCTGGGTTTATGTCATTTCGACCGCAACGAAGTGGAGCGGAGAAATCTAATCTTTATAACATTCTGAGCGCGAAAGTTAACAGAGACTGTTTGACAAAATCAGGAAAGCGTTATTCTGAAAAAGCGACGCGAGATTTCTCCGCTTTTTACCTCATGAATGTTAAAGCATTAAAGGGAGCCAAGAACACTCGGAATGAAAAGTTAGATATTATGTATAAAAACAACGGACAATTTGTCCGTTGTTTTATCTATTCTTCACTTGTGTCAAAGTTTTCAGTAGGAGTTATTTCGCAGCTGGTTGTTTTGAGGTCGGCTGATCCAAGATTTGCATCTGTTTCAACTGGGTTGCCGTTTTCATCGAGTTCAGGTTCTGGAGGGGCTTTTTCAGTCAGTGCCACGCTGACAATATGGCTGCCATCGCGCAACTTCATGATTTTTACGCCTTGACTTGCACGGGAAAGTTTGCTGATTTGGTCGATTGGTGTGCGGATGATGACGCCGTTGTCTGCAATCAGCATAATGTCGTTGTCAGAGTTGGATTGACGCAGTGCGACAAGTTTGCCAGTTTTTTCATTAAAGGTGCCAGCTTTAACTCCACTGCCGCCGCGTGATTGTAAGCGATAGTCATCGATATTGCTGCGTTTGCCGTAACCATTTTCTGATATTGTAAGCACTTCGCTGTCTGGTTTAATCACGCTCATATCGACGATATAGTCCTTGGCGCTAAGCTTCATGCTTTTTACGCCTTGGCTGTTACGCCCCATGTCGCGTATATCGCTTTGTTTAAAGCGGATGCATTTTCCGTCGTGGCTTGCAACTAGGATTTCGTCGTTGTCATTTGATACTTCCACGCTGATAAGGCTGTCGCCTTCAAGCATTTTGATTGCTATCTTTCCGACCTTGCGAATATTTTTGTATTCCGACAATCTGGTCTTTTTGATAAGTCCATTTTGAGTTGCCATGACGAGATTTCCCTCTTTGCCTTCTTCAAGTTGGATAATTTGTGCGACTTTTTCGCCTGGTGACAACTGCAAGAGGTTTATTATTGCACGTCCTTTAGCGGTGCGTTGAGCCTCTGGTACTTCGTACGCCTTTATGCAATACACACGCCCAAAGTTTGTAAAGAACAAAAGGTCATCATGCGTGCAGGTGAGAAGCATACGCTCTACAAAATCCTCATCTTTGGTTTTGTGAGCAGTTATTCCAACCCCGCCGCGATGTTGTGATTTGTATTCGCTTGAAGACATGCGTTTAATGTATCCCTCATGAGTCATAGAAATTACCACATTCTCGCGCTCAATAAGGTCAGCGATGTCAATGCCGCCAGCGTCTAGGCTGATTTCTGTTTTACGAGCATCACCAAAGGTATTTTTGATTTGCTCAAAATTGTCACGAAGTATTTTTAGTACGCGCTCTGGTTTTGCCAAGATGTCTTTAAGGTCAGCGATGAGTGTGTCAAGTTCGCGAAGCTCTTCATTAAGTTTTTCAACTTCAAGAGAGGTGAGTTTTGAAAGCCTCATATCAAGGATTGCGCCCACTTGAACATCATCGAGAGCAAAACTCGCTTTCAACTTTTCGCCAGCGTCTTGCTTGTCAGCAGAAGATTTAATAATTCTTATTACTTCATCAATGTTTGCAAGCGCGATTACTAGGCCTTTTACGATATGTTCGCGTTCCTCAGCTTTAGCTAGGTCGAATTTGGTTTTGCGAGTAAGTACTTCTTTTTGATGCTCTAAGTAATAGTATAACATTTCTTTAAGGTTAAGAATTTTAGGCTGCTTACCTACAAGTGCAAGGAAAATAATTCCGCTACCTTTTTGCAGTTGTGTATGTTTGTAAAGTGAGTTCAATACAACTTGGGCGTTATAATCTTTTTTAACATCAACTACAATGCGCATTCCTTCGCGATCACTTTCCTCTCGGATGTCGCTTATACCCTCAAGTTTTTTGTTTTTTACTAGGTCAGCCATTTGGATAATGAACTGTGATTTGTTCACCATATATGGAAGTTCTGTTATGATAATTCGGCTTTTGCCATTAGGAAGTTCCTCAATTTCTGTGCGACCGCGTACTACTATTCCACCGCGGCCTGTTTTGTAAGCATGTTTAACAGCACTTCGTCCCATGATAATTCCGCCAGTAGGGTAGTCCGGTGCTGGGATGTATTTAATAAGTTCATCAATCTCAATGTCGGGGTTGTCAATAAGCGCTTGTAAACCGCTTAAAACCTCTTTTAAGTTGTGAGGTGGTATATTTGTCGCCATTCCAACAGCGATTCCGTCTGAGCCGTTTACAAGCAAGTTAGGAAACTTAGATGGAAGCACTACAGGTTGCATAAGAGTGTTATCAAAGTTCGGGTAGAAGTCGACGGTTTCTTTGTCGATATCTTCAAGCATAAGTGAGGCAATCTTACTAAGGCGTGCTTCCGTGTAACGTTGAGCCGCTGGAGGGTCACCATCCACCGAGCCAAAGTTACCTTGTCCATCTACAAGAGGGTAGCGAATGGAAAAGTCTTGAGCAAGGCGCACCATAGCGTCATAAACCGAACTGTCTCCATGAGGGTGATATTTACCCATAACTTCGCCGACAATACGTGCGGATTTCTTTGTAGGCTTGTCGTAAAAGTTATTCATCTCGCCCATACTGAAAAGTATGCGTCTATGTACGGGCTTGAGTCCGTCACGTACGTCTGGAATAGCACGCGAAACATTGACAGCCATGGCGTAGGAAATAAAGGAGTGTTTTAGCTCTGTCGATGTATCCCTTTTTTCAATCTTTGCGTCCTTGAATAATTCACTCAAAGGTCTTTTTTCGTTCTTTTCCATTTTATTCTCCTTGATTTTGCTCGGAAGTTTTTGGTTTATTTTCTTGTTCCATTAATTTTGCAATTTCATTTTTAAGTCGGTTTTTGTTTTCTCGGACAGCTAAGTTATTTTCAAATCCAAGCTCGTCTATTTCTATTCCTAAGCTTAGCTCCAGCCAGCCTGCGACCAAAAATCTATGGCAGAAGTCGGTTGGCTTTTCAAAGCATAACATAACTGCATTTTCACCAAGTTCTTCGTAAACTGCGTTAGGATTAAGTTTCTTTAGCACTTGGTTGTAAAAGCTTATAATGTAATTTTGCTGATTTTCTTGTTTGAGTTCTCTGTACTCTTCATCAGTGATTTTAAAACTTGAAACCCATTCTTGAAGCTGGTTTTCTCTTGCCTTCCACCTTATAAAGAATGAATAAGGTGACAGCTTTCTCATAGCTCGTCCAGTAAAGCCGACGAGTTTACCCTCATCACCAGAAATTGCGATAGGCACATAAACATTCGTGTCAATGTTTTTTAAATTCGAGTAATAAGATGTTTTCATAATCCCTCATTTTTTTTCAGTTGAAGTTCGTTATCTTTTGCCTTTGCGCGATTTAACGCTCTTGCAATCTTGAAATCCTTTACTTTTTGCACTTTCTCATCGCCAAACATAAAACTTAATTGCTCGGCGCAAACTAGGACGTCTGCAATTTCCTCTATCACATCATCACAAAGTTTTTCTTTTTCTTCTTTTGATGCATTTTCAATTTTTCGCTGATATTTGCAGATGGATTTGGTAAGCTCGCTCATCTCTTCAATGGCGAACCGATATTGTATGTCAGCACCAAAGGCGTCCAGCAGGATTTTGTATGGATTATCTTTCATTTGTGCTCCTTTTTTCATTTTCGTGATAAATTACTTTTTTGCCGTGAGATTTGGCATAAGCTATTTCTTGTTTTACGCTTTCACCGATATAGCCGTTTATATTTACAACATAAATCGCGTCTGAAATGTCAATTTTCTTTTCATGCAAAAAGGCAAGTTGTCTTTTATCATTTTCGTTTGGTGCCGAAAGTCCATACGTACATTGAATTACACAAAAGCCATTTTTAAGTTCTAGTTTATTTGCAATTTCTTTCATTTCTTTTTGAAATTTCATACTTCCGCAAATCGTAACCACTTTTATTTTCTTGTTTTTATCTCTAAACACAATTGCACAAATCAAAATTATTAAGCAGAAAGTAAGCTCAAGCGAAGTTTCCACAATTAGCATTACAGTGTCAGTGCATAGTATTGCATATAGCGTATAGGATAATGAACTGACCACCCATAAACCCCACGACCAAATACTTAAATCTTCGCCTCGTTTTGTAATTAGACATTTTAGAATTTGCGGGAAGTACGATACAAAAGTGCAAATCGACACGACAATTAATAAAACATTTCCAAGTGTTCCCATAGTAATATTCCCTTAAATATCGAGGTCATCGACGAGTGTTGCGTTATCTTCGATGAATTGGCGTCGCAGCTCTGGTTCTTCGCCCATAAGGTCATTGAACATTTTTTCTGCCTCGATAGCGTCTTCCATGGTAATCTGTATAAGTATTCGATTTTCTGGGTTCATAGTAGTTTCCCATAATTGGCTTGCATTCATTTCGCCAAGACCTTTATATCGTTGCTGGTCGCAGCCCTTGCGTCCATTTTCGGTATACCAAGTTTCAAGCTCTTCATCGCTATAGAAATAGTACTCTTGCTTATTCTTGGTCACTTTATACAGCGGTGGTTTTGCCGCATAAACATGTCCCTCTTCAATAAGTGGCCTCATAAAGCGGAAGAAGAAAGTCAGAAGCAGTATTCGAATATGCGCTCCATCGACGTCGGCATCTGTCATACAAATGATTTTGTCATAGCGCAATTTTTCCAAATTAAATTCATTGCCAATGCCAGCGCCAAAAGCGGTAGCCATAGCTTTTATCTCTGCATTTTCTAAGATGCGGTTAAGTCTTGCCTTTTCAACGTTCAAGATCTTTCCTCGAAGTGGCAATATGGCTTGAAAACGTCTGTCGCGGCCGGATTTAGCAGTACCACCTGCGGAGTCACCCTCAACGAGATATATTTCACAGAAACGCCTATCTTTTTCACTGCAGTCAGCAAGTTTGCCAGGAAGAGTAGTGCTTTCAAGCACGGATTTGCGGCGAGTGGACTCTCTTGCAAGGCGGGCAGCTTCGCGTGCGCGCTGAGCATTTATGCTTTTCATAATAAGGTTTCGCGCTTCTGCTGGGTGCTGATCAAGATAATCGCCAAACTCTTCTTGCATAGCTTTATAAACGATTGTCCTCATTTCGCTGTTACCAAGTTTGGTTTTGGTTTGCCCCTCAAATTGAGGATTTTTAAGTTTTACACTGATGACAGCCGTTATACCCTCACGGCAGTCCTCGCCAGAGAGTTTTTCATTTTCTTTTAAAATCTTGTTTGCAATTGCATAGTCATTTAGCACTTTGGATAGTGCAGCTTTAAAGCCCTCTAGGTGAGTGCCGCCTTCTTCAGTATTGATGTTGTTTGCGTATGCGTTTATAATTTCGCTGTAGCCCTCATTGTATTGAAAAGCAATTTCAATTTCGTTTTCAATTTCGCCTTGGCTGTTTCTATTAAACTTATTAAAGTATACTGGATAAGAAAGCAGCGTTTCGCGACTTTTATTTAAATAGTCGACAAACTCTACAATGCCGCCTTTAAATTCAAAAGTTTCTTTGCGCTCTTGTCCCTCGCGCTTATCCTCCAGTGAGATAACAAGACCCTTGTTTAGGAAAGCAATCTCACGGAAACGATTTTTCATGGTGTCGAAATTGAATATCGTGGTTTCAAAAATTTCATCGTCTGGATAAAAAGTAATGGTAGTGCCGCGCTTGTCCGTCTTTCCGAGTTCGTTTAAAGAGGTTAATGCTTTGCCGCGCGAAAATTCAATTTGATAGTGAGTGCCGCCTTGATAAACATCAGCAATAAGTTTGGTGGATAGGGCATTAACGCAAGACACACCTACGCCGTGCAACCCGCCAGAGATTTTATAACCTTCGCCGCCAAACTTGCCGCCAGCATGAAGTTTAGTTAGCACGACTTCCACAGCGCTTTTGCCCTCTTTTGGGATTATCCCCACAGGAATGCCACGACCATTGTCTGCAACCGAACAAGACCCGTCGCTATTAATTACAACCTCAATAGTAGTGCAATAGCCAGCAAGGGCTTCGTCAATAGAGTTGTCCACAACCTCGGTGACAAGGTGATGAAGACCATGTTCATCGGTGGAGCCTATATACATGCCAGGGCGTTTTCGAACCGGCTCCAGTCCTTCAAGCACCTGAATGTCACCAGCGTCGTATTTATTACTTTTGCCAAGCTCAAGCTCTTCAGTGGTTATATTATCCATGTTCACACCCCTTATATATTAATAAATATATATATTATAATATATATATAGGAAAAACTCAAGCGTTTTTGCAGGAATATTTTGTTTAAAATGCTATTTATCTACTTTTGTTTGACAATATTTGCGTAAGTGTGATAATATGCATTTTGTATGGGAAATAAAGGAATAAAAACAGACGACAATCAAACAATGGAAAAAACAAAAGAACAATCGCTATCGCGCCCTAAATGTAAGGAAAAGAGCGGTAAAAAGATGGAGCTATGGCGCGCTGTAAAGTTTTTACTCTTTTCAATCAGTGCCGGCGTAATACAGATGGGATTGTCCGCCATATTTGAAATTTTCACCGATAACTGGTGGCTGGTATATTTAATTCCGCTTGTCGCATCGGTTTTATGGAATTTTACTTTCAATCGAAAGTTTACTTTTAAGTCGGCAAGCAATGTGCCTCTTGCAATGCTTTTAGTGGCGGCATATTATGCAGTGTTTACTCCTGCGTCTTACTACTGGGGCGAAGCACTGACAGCTGCGGGCTGGGCTAACTTGCTTGTTGTGGCATTTAATATGATTATTAATTTTATTACTGAATTTTTATTCCAACGCTATGTAGTGTTCCGAAATAGCATTGATACAAACAGCAAAAAGAAAAACATTTTAAAAAGCGGAGAAAAATTTAGTTTAAGCCACAAAAGCATAAATAGCATTTATAGCTATGTTAAAAATGTGAAAGATGATGGTGATAGATAGTAATTTTATTTTGTTTAAAACAAGAATTGTGATAAAATATTAATGTTTAGATAAAACAATTTATGATAAGAATATGAAAGGAGAAAATTTATGGAAAATGTTATCAGAAATATGAATTTCAAACCACTACTTGAAAAGGTGGAATATGAAAAGCTTGACCCACCAGCAAACAATTCAACCATCAATATGCGAGTTTGGGACGAACTTAAAGTGGAACGCCTTAGAAGTGACGCAGTTAAAGTTTACCTCACTCGAAATATTAAGCCAGAGCCCAAGTCTATTTTAAAGCTTGAGGCAACTATGAGTGTGGAAGTGCTTATCAATCCAAGCGAGTATGAAAAACTTGACGATGCTGAAAAGTATTTTAAAGAAAGTCAGGTATCCCGCGTGCTTGCAACTACTATAGCTGTGGTAGTTGCAGACATTACTATGCACTCTCCAATTGGTGCAATGATTACAGCGCCAGTTATGCAAGGCTAAAGTAGAATATATCAATATTAAAAGGCGCATGAGTTACGTGCGCTTTTTATAACTTGACAAAAATCAATTTAATGGTATAATTAAAGTATGAAAAGTATCAAAACTTGTAATTTATGGACAGAAACCACACCAAACAGCGATTGTGCTAAAGGCGCTTTTATTGACGGCTGGCAGAGTGGTGTGCCTTACGAAAAGTTTAAAATCATTTTAAATTGCAACTGCATAATTAAGTCAAACACGCCTATGGTGCAAGCAAGAAATAAACATGCGGCGATTGTCTTTTATGGGCAATCGGGGTTAAGGCTTTGTGTACTTGAAAAAGGCACGGACTTACGCAAGGCTATCAATGATGCACTGAAATCGAAGGTTGACGGAACGCCCTTACATGAAATTTTGAAAAGTCATGGAGTTCGCAAGAAAGTTGTAGATCTTGCCGAAACTCCTATTGCTGGCGACATACGTAACACGACTGATATAGGTTCATGCGATAGACCAGCACTTCTTAAAAGTATGCTGTCAGGCAGTTGGGGCGAAGAAAATATAGGCATTGGGATAGGCGAGTACAAAAAATACATTTTTCTTCCTGGCTTTGGACTTATGTACAGCCTTGTAACGGACACAGAAAGTTTCTTGATTGAGCATCGTGGCACCTTTCATGCTGTGGACGGCAGTCAAACAATTCCAATACAAATACATGGTTCAATTAAAAAAGAAGACATTGAAGAGTTTAAATAAAAATCACGAAAGTTCGTGATTTTTTGTTTACTTGAAATAGTAAGATTTGATATAATTAGAATATGAAAATTGTGACATATAATTTAAACGGAATACGTGCGGCAACTAAACGCGGGCTTATAGATTGGCTAGAGAAGTCTGACGCTGACGTTTATTGCTTTCAAGAGGTGCGCTGTGATGAGGCACAAACAATGGAAATTTTGTTTCCGTCAGATAACCAACTTAGTCTATTTCAAGATGAGATTAAAGACAAGTTGGGGGAATTTCACGCAGTTTACAACTGTGGCAAGATTGCAGGTTATGCGGGTACATTAATTTTAAGCAAAGTTAAACCTGATAAAGTTCTTTACGATATGGGAAAGCTTTGGACAGATGACGAGGGGCGGACGACGACTATAATACTTGGCAATTTAGCTATAATAAATGCTTACATTCCAAACGGCAATAGCAGGCTAGAATTTAAAATGCAGTATTTGCAAGCCTTGACAGACTTTATCGCAGAACTCAAAAAGCAGTATAGTGTGATATGTGTAGGCGATTTTAATATTGCGCATAACGAAATCGACCTTACAAATCCGCGAGAGTGCAAGACAAAGTCGGTATTTCTTCCGATTGAACGTGAGGCATTCACTAAAATACTCAATCTAGGCATGACGGATTGCTTTAGGTATTTAAATCCTGAAAAGGTTGAGTACTCTTGGAGGAGTTATCGTTCTCGCTATGACTTTTCTTATCAAAGTTGGAAGTATCGTATAGATTACATAATCTCTAGCAACGAGCTTGCTTTAAAACTTAAAAAGTGCGAGATTTTAGAGCTGCCTTATAGTGACCATTTGCCAGTGTTTTTGGAAATAGATAATTAAATATGCTTTGTTACTATGTGAATTTATGATATAATAGCCCTATGTTAATTAAAAAAGCGGTATATAAAACCAGTGTGGTAGATAAAGAGAAACTCATTTGTGATGGCGTGCCTGAGTTTGCTTTTGTTGGTCGTAGCAATGTCGGCAAAAGCAGCCTTATCAATATGCTTGTCGGTCAAAAGCATCTTTGTAAAACTTCGTCAACGCCAGGGCTTACAAAAATGGTCAACTATTTTGACATAAATGATGGCTTTCGTTTTGTTGACCTCCCAGGTTATGGCTATGCAAAAGTAGGGCATAAACAGCTTGATGTTTGGGCAGGTCTTATGGGGGAATATTTGGTGGGCTCACAAAGCCTTGTCAGTGTTTTTGTACTTATTGACTTGCGGCATGAACCCTCCGAACTTGACAAGCAAATGCTCAAATTTTTGATTTTTAATGAAATTCCATTTAGCATATTGGCAACTAAAGCGGATAAAATTGCAAAAAGTAAACATCCGCAATATAAAACTAAACTTGCTAGAATGCTGGGGGTACGTGAGGAGCTTATCATTGTTACAAGCAGCGAAAGCGGGCTTGGTAAAGACAAAGTCCTTGATTTTATTGAGGGCAAGCTTGAGGCTTTAAATGAAGATTGATGATTTTGGATATGATGGCGAGGGGGTAGGTCGCCAAAAGGGTAAAGTTTGTTTTGTGCCATACACTATAGTCGGCGAAGAGGTAGAGTTTGATGTTCAAAAAGAGACCGCTTCTTTTATCAAAGGCACACTTAATAATGTCATTAAGGCATCGCCAGAAAGGCAGGTGGCACCTTGCCCATATTTTACCCGTTGTGGCGGCTGTGATTTTCAGCACATAGGTTATCAAAACGAGTTAAAACTTAAAAAAGAGCTATTTCTAAGGCAGCTTAAAAAAGTCAATTGCAATTGCGAGGTCAAAGTAGTTGAAGCGAAAAACACATATTGCTATCGAAATAAAATAAAACTTTTTCCGTGTGAAAAAGGACTAGGGCTAAAACAAGCGGGAAGTGACAAGGTTATACACATAGAAAAGTGTCTTTTGATAGATGATAAAATGAATTTTGCTTTGGAAAAATTAAACAGCTTTGTAAAAAACAATCACTTGCAAGCCAAGCTTAACAATGTGTATATTCGAAAGTTTGAAAAACAATATTGCGTATACTTTGTATTCAACCAAGAATTGGAGTTTGACTTTTCAGGCTTAGACCTAGTGCTTGGCGATTTTAAAATTTTTTACTCAAATAAAAATAAGCTGTATTCATATTCCCAAAAGCCAATAAACTGTATTACTTTCGGTTTGCAAGTCGAGTATGATGTGCGAGCTTTTAAACAAATAAATGATGAAATTTGTGATAAACTATATCATGAAGTGTTATCACTTTGTAGTGGGAAAAAGGTGCTAAACGCATACAGCGGTGCCGGAATACTTAGTGCTATGCTTGCAAAAAGTGCAATGAGCGTGACAGGGGTGGAACTTGGCACAGCGGAGCATGAAAGTGCGCAAAAATTAAAAGAAAAGAACGGCATTAAAAATCTTATCAATATTAATGATGATTGTAAAAACGTAAACTTTAATGGCTTTGATTATATAATTGTAGATCCGCCACGCGGTGGCCTTGACAGTGAAGTTTGCAGTGCAATAAATTCCTCTGGCGTCAAGCAAATTATATACATTTCTTGTAATCGCGCCTCACTTGTCAGAGATTTACAAAGGCTGACAAACTTCGAAGTTAGCGCTGTTACAATATTCGACATGTTTCCTCGCACTTCTAATTTTGAAATTTTGACAAAGCTTTCCTTAAAAACTTGCTAAAGTGCAAACATATATGTTAAAATATTTATGAGGTAATTATGAGATATTATGATTTTATTCCTAAAGCCGTCGCTTTGAAGCAATTTCAAAAGTGGCGTAAAGATATCAATGCTGCAGCAGAAAAGTCACGGGCAGAATTTCAAGAGGTGTTCTCAAAAGCATTAGAAAAAGCGGGCAAAGGCGACGCTATCATGCTTGACGTTGTCGGCTATTTTTACAGCCGTGGCATTGACGACATGCTTCAAGAAGATTATTTAAAGTATATGTATTATGAATTCTTGGCGGCGGCAAAAGGTAATATTTTTGCTATTGAAAAGTTACAGTTTTTCTTAGAGTATACCTATGAACAAATTATTGAAGATAAAGCTTATGACCAAATTGCCTTAATTAAACAAATAAGTGAATATAACTATGTCGCAATCATAGGGCAGGCAATCTGCGAGGCTATTGTAGATAAGCTTGACTTGGATGCGGAAGCTTTGTCCAAAGCTCGTGACGCTCACGCGCCTTACAAAAGTGAAACATTTCGCGACTTACGTAAAACGGTAGACAGCATAGTGCCAGCAGCTATTGAAATTTTAAAGGTAAAAGATTAGTTAAAAATGACGAGAATTAAATAATTCCCGTCATTTTATAAATTTCGCCACAGAGATATAGTCGTTCTTTAACAAAAGAACTAAGATGATTTGAAAAAGGAGATCTTTCAATAAGGATAAGCAGTCTGCCCAGTAGTTTGCTTTCCAGTGAAAGCAAATGCAGAAAGCATCTGGTTTTATCGCCACGTATCCTATAAGAAATAGACAGTTCACACGAGGGATACATAACTTGATATGCACTTAATTGCTTTTGTGTAAGTTTAAGAAGTCTGTCAGTGCCAAGAAAGCCATTTAAGTATTTTAATAGACTTGCAATTTGTGTAAAAATTTCAAAGATTTCGTTTACTTGTTCATCGTTTTCACGTGCGTCTACTTGAATAAACATAAAACCTTGTTTTTTTAAACCATCACTATACGCTTTAGCCATTACAGCATATTCGTCAAGTGATAGAAGCCTATCGTCTTCATATCTCATTTTGCAGCCCTCAATAATACTTTATGTGCGGATATCGCAAAATGTGTGAAAATAATGATAAATGAAAAATGAAGAATTGAGGATGAGATTTCTCAGCGTCGCACTCCCACTGTCATTTCGACTGGAGCGCTTACAGCGCGAAATGGAGAAATCTAGGGAGTGCTTTGGTCGAAATGACAGCGGAATACGCAGTCAAACATCTCGCGGCACAAAGCCTGAAATGACAAAGTTGTTTGATTATTCCTCTAAACCAATAAGATAGCCCGCTGATACTTGGAAGAATAAACACAAAGTGATAATGACATCAACTGTTGCTGCGATTTTGTTTAATTCATAAGCAGATATTGAAGTCTGGCTGATACCCGTTTTCTTTGCTAAATCTCGTTGTGATAGTTTTAATTCCAACCTTAACTCTTTTAATCTCTTTGCAAACTTGTTCATATTGCCCCCTTTTTAATAAATTTTAGCATTATATTGCTTAAATGCTTGACATGAGCAGTATACTGCTTATATAATAATGACCGTGGAGGCAAAATATGAAAAATAAAATTGATATTGTAAAGATTATTATGAGAGAGTTTAGCGAAAAACCGCTTTCTAAACGCCACAATAAGCTTCAAGAAGAATGCGATGTAGTCAACGAAAGACTGCAAGAGACTTTCAATAGAAAACAAAATAAGCTATTTTATCAATTAGATGAAGTGCAAGGAGCATTAATTGCCAATCGAGAAGATGAACTTATTGAGTTTGTTCTTGACTTTATCGCCGCTTATTTTCATTGAACTTTTGAAAATAGATATGCTTTTTTATATTTTTGGTGTATACTAATGTTATGAAAAATGAATTTGAACTTAAATCGGATTATAAGCCCGCGGGCGATCAGCCAGAAGCGATTAATAAACTTGTAGAGGGATTAAATGATGGACTGAAAGAGCAAGTACTTTTAGGCGTTACAGGCAGTGGTAAGACTTTTACAATGGCAAATATAATTGCTCAAGCTAAAAAGCCTACACTTGTGATTGCTCATAATAAAACGCTTGCCGCGCAGCTTTGCAATGAGTTTCGCGAGTTTTTTCCAAACAATCGCGTGGAATACTTTGTTTCATATTATGATTACTATCAGCCTGAGGCATATATCGTTTCCTCTGACACTTATATTGAAAAGGATATGTCTATAAATGAGGAAATAGACAAACTGCGAGCATCTGCCACCTCTTCTGTTTTGGAACGTGATGACGTAATCATAGTTGCGTCGGTTTCTTGCATATATGGCCTTGGTAATCCAGACGAATATTACAATTTGCATATTTCGTTGCGGGCAGGGGAAAGCTTTGACCGAGACGAACTTTTAATGCGGCTTGTGGATATACAATATATGCGAAATGATATAGATTTCAAACGTTCCACCTTTCGCGTAAAAGGTGACGTAGTAGATATTTTCCCAGCAAACAGCAGCGAACTTGCAATTAGAGTGGAGTTTTTTGGTGACGAAGTGGAACGCATTTATGAGTTTGAGCCAGTTTCGGGAAAGCTTATCAACGATCTAAAATATGCCGCTATATATCCAGCGACTCATTATGCTGTTGGGCGGGAGCGTTTACAAAATGCCATAGCTGAGATTGAAAAAGATAGATGTGAAGCTATTAAAAATTTTGAAATAGATAACAAACCTCTTGAGGCAGAGCGAATTGGTCAACGCGTGGCTTACGATGTCGAAATGATGAGAGAGGTCGGTTTTTGCAGCGGAATTGAAAATTATTCTAGATACTTTGACGGCAGAGCGCCTGGCGAACCGCCATATACTTTGATTGACTATTTCCCAAAGGACTTTTTGACAATTATAGATGAAAGTCACATGACCTTGCCGCAAATTCGTGCGATGTATAACGGTGATAAAGCACGTAAGACAAGCCTTGTAGACTATGGTTTTCGTTTGGAAGCGGCTAGGGATAATAGACCACTCACCTTTGACGAATTTAATAAAAAACTAAGGCAAACTATATATGTTTCCGCTACTCCATCAAAATATGAACTTGAGCGTGCAGGGCAAGTGGTTGAGCAAGTTATCAGACCGACAGGGCTACTTGACCCGCTTATTGAAATTAAACCAATCACAAACCAGATTGAACAACTTATGGTGGAAATTAAAAAGACCATTGCAAAAAATGCTCGTGTACTTGTAACTACATTAACTAAAAAAATGGCAGAAAGTTTAACCAATTACCTCTTAGACCATGAATTTAAAGCCAAGTACATGCACTCCGAAATAGACACAATGGAACGCGTGGAAATTGTCAATGGACTTAGAAGCGGCGAATTTGATGTGCTTGTCGGTATAAATCTTCTTCGTGAGGGGCTGGACATGCCAGAAGTGGAACTTGTTTGTATATTAGATGCCGATAAAGAGGGCTTTTTGCGAAGCGAGGGGGCTTTAATTCAGACAATAGGTCGTGCAGCGCGAAATGCAAACGGCAGAGTAATTATGTTTGCAGATATGATAACAGACAGCATGCGTCGGGCAATAAGCGAAACGCAGCGACGTCGTGCAATTCAAGAGGAATATAATAAAATACATGGAATAACGCCTAAAACCATTATTAAAAAGATAACAAACACGCTTGAATTAAGTCAAAAAGTTAAAGATGAAAAACTTAGCATGACGGAAATTCCTAAGCAGATAGAAAAACTAAAAGCAATGATGAAGATTGCTTCAAATCAGCTTGAATTTGAACGAGCGATTGAACTGCGTAATAAAATTTCCGAACTTAAAAAACTGCTAGAGAAAAATTCTAAAAATAGATAAAATTACAACTTGACAAGTCAAATATTTGTGATAAAATATAATTATGAAAAATTTAGATTATATTTTAAAAGGTCTTTTCGGATATTGTAAAATGGAAATTGGCGAAGATGAGAAAATTCGTTTAGCTACAGATATTCGTCGCTTTCGCGGCTTTGTCAATGTTGAAAAGATGATGACAATACCTATTTTATTGAAAGCACGAGGATATAAAGGGGACTATATTGATAATAAAGGCGAAGTGCTAAGAATGGTTCATCCTGTAGTGCTAGATCGTGCTTGCGGCTTTTCAATCTCGATTTTAGATGACGAATGCACCTATGACTTTCCTGATGAATATAGGGCAGTTTTAACGCTCTACAAACCAAAACTTGCTAAAACACAACAGAAAAAAATTGAGTTTGAAGATATTTTTGAAGAATTTAAAGAAAACTGTTGATCTTATGTTGGCATAAAAACGTGGAGACACATTGGATAATTAATAAAAAAATATCATCCTAATAGATGATATTTTTTTAAATTTCAAGTCAGTTCTATTTTAAGTTTTGTTAAATATAAATTGTTAGTTAGTTTTTTATAATACAAACTTTAGTTTTCTACTTCATCTTGACTTAAATGTATATTTTCAATCGCATTATCAATTTGCTTGAAAGCATTATTACGTTCAATACTTTCTTCAAGCCACTTGGTTTCATTTACAATCTCGTCAGCAAGTGCTTTTGCTTGCTCTGTTGTCACATTGGGTTTTGCACGTAAATCAGAAACAACTCTCTTTAACGCTTTACGCAAGCCCTCTTCGCCCATTTCACCTGCAGCCACTTGTGCAAATAATTTGTGAATATCACTTTCTTCAGTATTTACAGCAGTGTCTTGATTTTCAAGTATTGGCGTAGCAGTCTCATATCTGTCTTCACTTGACATTTCAACTTCAACCATTTGTGCAAGCTCTTTTTTAGTAAACACGCTTTCGCATTGCTCTCTTAATTTCTCGGCTTTTGCATAATCGTTATGGATTCCATCTTCACTGAAACATTCTGCTTTTGCGACAAGGTCAAGAGTCCAAAGTTGCATTGCTACCTTTTCACCTTTTGCATACGCAGCTTCACATTCCTCTTTGTTAAGCCAAATACAATCATACTTACCAAATTTAACAATAGGCGCTGTGCTTTCTACAGTTTCATCTTTTCCATTTTCTGGATTCCATACCAGCGCTTTTCTTGTTTCCATGCGGCAACCTCTAACGAGGTCGCATTCTGGATTATAGATTAGGTTAAAAGCGACACGCAGGCCGACGTCAGTATTGCTTGTACAGGACCAATCGCGCCTGGCAACATCGCCACCACAGTATACTCGACCAACATAATAGCATAAAAAAGGCGAGCGCAAGAAGAAGTAACCAGCTTTGTAATCATCGCTTTCCCATGCACCATCATTTCTTGCTTTTTCTGAAAGCTTTGCTCCCATAAATGCTAAGTACTTTCTACG
>CAOQRA010000009.1 GCA_948512295.1 uncultured Eubacteriales bacterium | reverse complement strand
CTCAAAAACAAACCATATTTGTTTGTATCGGCTTGACTATCTGTTTGGTTAACTATAGTTTCAAATTCTTCATCTCCAAAACCTATTCTACAATCCAGCATAGGTTCGTATTCTAGATAGAACCAAAATGAAAAGTTTCTATATGAATCATTTGCTACGTCTGTAAAATAATAATTCTTTATATAAAGAATATTATCACCTTCTTTGTAGTGAAATAATTCCACATTATCATTAATCTCCTGTGCTGATAATGCTGTATATTGTTGGTCTTCAAAACAAAATTCCTCAAGATTATCTTTTCTAGCAGTCCTCACCATAGACTTTATCAAATTCATTTTTAATCTAGAAATCTTATTAATCTTTTTAATAGGACATGGCAGTCTAATTCCCCAACCCGAATCAACAGTATTTGCACCAGTCGTATTTCTTTCCCCAGATATTAATTCAGGAGCTGCCCAAAGTCCTTTTGCTGGCGATTTAATGTTCGCGTTAGTCACAAGGTTGCTGACATTACTCACAACTCCAGTTGCAAAGTTCGCAACATTAGACTTATAAACCACATTTTGTGTACCATCTAACAATTCCTCAAGCTTTAGCTCAGGCTTATCAAACCCATCTTGTCTAAGGAACTTGAGCAAATATTCATCACGTTCTAAGTTTCTTGGCAAATCTGTAGTTGGATCGATATCGAAATACATACAAGGAGTTCTTCCTGTTGATTTATCGTACTTAAATAAAGCTGTATATAAGTCAGGCTCGCTTAATGTGTCATTGTCAAAAGGTATATTTCTTAAAAATTCTTTATCTAAAATTGTCAACCTGTTGTACCAAGACTTATTGTTGTGAGGATTATACCCTTCCTCATAAGTATCACAGTTTGCAGGTGTCACTTTTAGAAATCTTTCAAGGGCTGTCAAATGGTTATATGCATCTTTAACATAAGTAATTGTGTTTCCGTTGCCATCAGTGACCGTCTTAGAAATTTGATTCGTGTATGCTAGCGTTTCGCCGACTACATACTTCATACGTTCAATAGGCTCAAGTAAAGACACTTTAACCAGCCAATAAGATTTATCTTTACTCTGATGCATTTCAAAATTGCCGAGCACATATTGGTTATGATTAATCGGCAGCCCTTCACTATCATAAGTCGCATTATATTCATCTCCACGATAGAAATGTAAAACTCTACACCACATCATGTGTGAAAGATTTGGCTTGTCAGAGCCACGCCAAATAAAGTTAAGGCTTGCATCGTCAGTCGTTTCGTCTTGCACGAAGTTTTCGTTAAACCCTACCTGTGGGCTTATCATCTCAGACCATTGACCTTTTTCTCTGTCAAAAAACTGAAACTTGCAAATCCAATCCTTACGCTCTCTCACCTCTTTTAAGAACTCTAAATAAGCGGGGTTAGTCACCCACTCAGCCTCTGTTGTAGACATATTCATCCCTCCCATACTTTCCTTTCTGTATTGTGCAACCTGAAATATTAAGGCTACCTGACAGAATTAATTGATTGTCACGTTCATTTGCTTCCGCTGCCTCTTGCTCCAATTTTGCAATCCTGTCAGCAATAGCATTATAAACCATAGAAAAGACTTGGCTTGCCAATGCTACACCCGCCCCTGCAATGGCTCCAGCACCAGCTCCTGTCATAATTGCTTTACCCAAATTAAGTGCAGGAGATAAGTTAAATCCGACCGCTGAGGATACAGAACTTATTGCCTGGCTTGATAATTTGTTTCCAATTTGCCCTGCAACTGTAGTCATTATGTCTTCACTTTGGCTATCAGCATTTCTTACTCCTGTGCCTATCTTTGCAGTTGATAAAATACCATCTTTGGTTTTATCAACAAACGCAACTGTGTAATACTTCTGCTGCATTATTTGCACCTCATACATGACACAGTGAAAACTCCGCTGTCTGAAGTGCCTCTTGGATGAGATAACCCTACAATAAGATAAACAGGATATTCTGCGTAAACAAAAAATTCATTGTTTTTTAATTTCGACAATCTTATCATATAAGGCTCTTTTGAGCGTTCTCCTGATAAAGCAAGTGTCGTAAATGTTTCGTTTAGGATTTCATCGTCATAAGTGTCATCCACTGAAAAGCTGCACGCCTCTTTTACTGCTTCAACATTCTCTTCTGGGACTAAATCGCCTTGCTGGTGATTCTCAATAGAATTTGGATTTGGCGTAAAATTTTGAGATGTCACGTTATTCACAACTCTGTAGTCAATGTTTTCGCCATCAAAACTCCCTATTTCAATCCTATAATCCCTGCCAAAATAACTTTTAGTTGAGATATTTATTTTGCCAGTAATTGATATTACCTTGCGCTTATAACTCCCGGTATCTTCAACACCGCTAACAGGAACAGGCTCGCTAAAAGTCAGTTCCCCACGATAACCATTGCCGAAATCTATTGTTTGATTATTGTACGCTAGCCTCATCGCCCGTAAATCTTTGTCTATATTAAACTTTGGCTCTTTTAACAATTCCCCTTTGGCGTTAATCATTAAATAATTTACTGGAACCCATAACGACAAAGAATAAGTTGTATTTATAGCTTCAAACGATGTGACAGCATAAGGTGCGGACTGTACCTGCAAAACAGCTATAACCTTGTTTCCATATTTTTCAAAGGTATCGTGTCTATACGCAGGTATTATTTGCCCATTGGCTGGAACAGTTGTCGTAAAGTTCCTTTGAAAGAAATCATTGTCAATAACCTCATATTGGCTACCCAACTGTTTTTTAAATTTTTCTAATATTAATTTCTCAATCATAATATTTCTCCTTGCATCAATTCACCACCTAACAGCATTGCGAGTTTAGAGGCATAACTATCGAAAAATCTATCAAAATAACCAAAATGTTTATTAAGATAACTTCCTTGTTTACCATTCCTTACATAATGAATATAGTTAGCCTCATTCAGTATGATTCCATATTGCACTCCCTCAAGCCTGCAAAAATCAAAGCCAACGGAGTTTTGCCCGTATGGCGAATATAAGTCTCCCATACTCGTATAGGCTAGTCTACCAGTCCTGTAAGGGATGTATGGAAAAAACTCACTTCGGTAGTTCATGACCATATCAAGCGTATTCATTAGGTACTCCGCCGCTTAAATACAATATAATGGCTTTTGTTTGACCTGTGTCAACATTTATAACAGGCTCTATATCTTTTATAGTCATAGTGCTTCCCTCGTGCATTTTAACCGCTGCACCCTTGCTAAAAGGCAAATCAATCGTTGTTGTATAGATTGTTTCTGTGGGTTGTAAAAACTCCCCAGCCAGCGAAGAAACTACACTGGTATACTTTCTCGCAGTCACGCTAGCATACTTGAATGAATGATTTACAATAGTTTTCTCACCTATTAAAACTAAGACACCACTTAAATTTTCTTTGTACTTACTACTATCTTTTGCTATAACTTTTCCCCAGTAGTTCATGAGCCTATCCTCGAAAACATACCTGTCTGAATAAGTCCGAGCATAGATAAATTTTGTTTAAACTCCGGACAAATGGCGTATGTTTGCTCGTCTTTAATCATGGAAGTTCTACCATTTTCCAAATCGTAAATGAGTTGTTTTGCCATAGCTAACTTAAACAAATCTTTTCGAAGTTCAGTGCTCCCTATTGAGCAGATTATACTATACACCCTGTCTGCAGGGAAATACTGACCATTTAAGATTTTTTCAACAGTATCAATGCTTGGTTTTGTAAAATGGTGTTCATTGATATAGGCACAAGTGTTTAGATAGTAGTCGTCAAATAAAAAGTTTTCCTCAGTGGTGCTTAATTTTGGATTATAACCAAGCCTATTTAATAGAAAATCATGAGTTAATTTAGTTGCATTGTCTAACATAGTTTCTCCTTATAAAGGTAAAAAGCCCCCTGAAGTAGAGGGCTTATTTTACTCTGCAGTTGCTACTTTCTCATAAGCTACAAAAATGCCTTCAATTTTGCCATCTTTGCCATTAGGGAATACGAAAGTGTCCCACATAGAACGATTAGCATAGCCATAGCTATCACCGAGGTTAGTATCCTCTCCTGGCTCATAGAAATAAACTGATTTAGTCTTTTGCACAGTTTTAACAACTTGTGTTGAAGCAAATACTACTGCAAGTTTCTTTGCATCATCAGCAGCAATAAAGCCATCAGAGTAATCAAATTTCGAATAGAATCTCTCATCATCAATTACTTCAAAGATAAATACTCCATCAATGTTTGTAACACGAGTCTCAATGCCGACTCCGCCGTCTGCTACAGTTGTAAGTTCGACTTTAAGTTTACTCTCGGTAGATAATTCCAAAAGATTCATAAACTCGGTGCTTACATAGCAAAGCAAAGAGCCATTCGCTCTATATCTGCGAAGTTTACCTTTCATCATCATATTTTTGAATTTTGAAACAACATTCGCAGTAGTTACTCCGCTCATATCAAGTTCTTCTACCAACGAATTTTTGCTTGCAGCATTATAAACATTCTCAAAGAATGTCGCATCCATTTCTGGAGCCTCTTGTGTTGCTACAAACACCTTAGACACATTGTCAATAGATGCAGTGCCATTTGTTTCGTCAACATCAATTTTGTCTACTCCGAAAAGGACATCTCTGTCATGTGTGATTGTATAGTCAACATCTTCTTGGCTTACTGTTCCTTTATTAAAACCGCCGTCTCTGCTATGATTCTTAAATCCGCTAGTTGACATTTGTGTGAAATGCACAGTCTTTGCACCTGAAAATTCAACACTACCCTCACTAGCAAGGAAAGGTGAAGTTAAACTTTCTTGATTTAATATTTCTAAAATTTGTGGTTGCCATTTTTCAGCATAATTAATTTTGTTTGCCATTTTTATTTTTCTCCTTTAAATTTATTTGTTTTTGTTCCAAGACTTTTGGTTGAAAGCGGAAGTCTTGTTGTCCACTTTGGTTGTCGATGTCATAGGTGGATTGTTCCCTCGCAGTTTGTTAGTAACTGCATTCTCTATTGCCGTCCTGAACATCTTATCGAAAGTATCAAGGTTTTTCTTAGTGCTTTCCGCATTGTCCGTAACTAAAAAAGACGCAAACTCTGAAGGTAAGGCTCTATTAATAAGTTCCTTTTCCGTTTGAGTTTTCATCTTCTCAAGTTCAAATGCTTTTTTCTCGGCCTCAAACGCTTTCCTTTCCTCATCGCGTTCTTTGACCCTTTGCGCCATTTTTTCCTTGACTCTTTCAGACTCACTCATTTTAGCAAGCCTTTCATATTCAGCAATAGTTTCATTCTTGGTCTTAGCCTTTTCAGTAGCAATCATTTTGTTAACTTCATCACGTGAAAATTTTCGCTCCTCTTTCTTCTCTTGCTGAATTTCTTTACCCGCACTCTCAGCAGCAGGTGTCTCTGGGGTTTGGATTTGTTCCTCTGCCATAATTCCTCCTTGCGTTTGACGCTCGCCAGCAAATTTGACTTGTCGCCGCCTAACGGATTGGTTTTACGCCATAGTCTGGGCAAATAAAAAGACAAGTATTTCTACTTGTCTAATTATCAAATAAAATTGTAGTTAGTTCTTCTTACAATACTTTTGATAAAATGCTAACTTTTCTTCCCATGTCCAAGAACTATCAAATTCCAATACTGTCATAAAGGCATGCTCACTCAAATCCGTTGCTGCCTTTTTAAGTTTATCTAATCTATTCGATGATTTTAACTTTTCTTCTACCATAATGATGTCGACCATTAACTTTCCTCCAGTTCAATATAAAATCTACCACCTTCCTGTTTTTTTGTCAATACTTTAAACTTTGAATTTGTCGGATAAATAGCCTCGTATTCCTTTTTATTTATCTTTGTTACATCAGTAGCCCTATTCGCATTTCTTATAAAAATCCGAACTTTAGGCTCATCCATATACCCAGTGTTTGTAGTTGCTGAAGTAAAGCCCTTATAAACAACCTCTTCTCCCTCAACATGAGAATTGAAAAATTTAAGTGCTAATTCTTCGTCCATATCCATATCTCTAACCAAATCTTGATTTTCAACTTTAGGTAACTTATTAAGTGCTGAATTAAGGTTATCAACCAACTGCTTATCATAGTCATTGAGTTCTTCATTTTCCCTAAGTTTATAGTTGATTTTATATGATTCGGAACTTATATAGTCTGTCATTGATTGTTTCTCAACAAACGGCAATTTCAAGTAGTTTATATCTTCGCTATAATCTGAATTGTCTTGCAATGCTTGCGCTAATTTTGGCTTAGTTTCTCCACCTATGCGCTCGCGTTCATATTCCCTGAATAGCCTTAGCCCGTCTTGAGAATTCGTTTGCTTTATTAACTCTCTTTGTCGTGCTTGCCATTCTAAAACTTTTTGATGCGCTCGCATGCTTTCACTCTGCGTTAGCGAGCCTTCTTCAATTCTCTTATATTCGCGTATTCTACGCTCTATTTGGCGCTGTCTTTGCGTTGCTTTATATTGCTCGCGATTTTGTTTTTCAGTCCAATTCTGTCTTTCTTTCGACTTGTTTTGCCCATTAAGAGCGACATATAATCTATGCCTACAATTAGGATGAAATAATCCCTCAGCCATAGCAGTGCTTAACAATTCATGTTCGCCGTCTGGTTTAGCATCTGAAAAACAATCATCTATTAAGACTTTATTTTCCCACTTGCGACATTTCTCACAACATCCAAAATGTTCGCTGACAACAACCAAATAATTCTCCGTTTCGTCTCTTGCGTGCCCCTCACCTGTTAAAACTCCTGAATGTTCATACTCGCTTTCTATCACATCGGCAAATGTTGCAATATTCATACTTGAGCCATTTAAATTAATGTTTCCAACTACACCCTTTTCAAGTGAAAGACTTTGCGCCATGTCTACGGCAGAATATATATCTGGAGCGTAATTATATGCGGATACACTAGCAACTACAGAAGAAAAGGTTATAACAGCAGTTGAAAAGGCTATTCGACACATTCTATCTATAACCTGCTTAGCGTTATCCTGTATTTGTTTCGCTCGCTCGTTTTCCTCTCGTCTTATTTTGGTGTCCAGTTGCTTTTCTAAGTTAATTATGCCCGTGTTGTAAGCTCTATTTATAGTTTGCTGAATATTATCTGTCGCCGTATTGTATGCGATTTGTATAGCTTTTAAATTCTCTTGTTCAAGCTGAGTTCTCTTGCTATACATTTTATTTTGAAAGTCTTGGATATTCGCTACCGACATATTAGGATAAGAAAGAAACATATTCTTTTGATTATGTATTAATTTACTTTCAAGGACAGTGAATATGTCCGCTAATCTAGCCATTCAAGCCACCTAACCCAAATATATTAGGATTATTTATACTTGCATAATCTGTTTGCGGATTCTCTTCTTTTTCTTTCTTTAAGTTGTCAGCCACTTCATCGTTATAGAAAGTGAACTGTTTGCTTAAAGTTTGCTTGTCTATAATATTACGCCCGTCAATCTGTGATGCAATCTGCGCCATCTCTAAATCGTTACGAGGAAGTGAACGATTAAAGGTTATTGTCACATCTTGAACATCTAGTTTTTGATAACCTAACAGTTCAAGCGCTCCCACAAAGAGTTTTAGTCGCCGTCTTAATAGTTTCTCAAAATATGACTGTTTTTCTTTTGTTAAAGCCTCAAATCCTAATAGCTTATATTGCATAGCAACACCGCTTGAGTTATTGGCAAAGTTGACATCCGTAAGATTCGGAACAAAACTTGTCGCATGTATATCACTACGCAAGGCGGCGGCAAGAACGCTTATCTTGCTTTGGTCCATTATTTTAGTGAGCCAAGATGCATCTTGCTTTTCGCCTGTGAATTCGAGTATCCTCTCTTTTTTCAATAGTTTAACCCTATCTGCACACGCTTTCGGGTCATCTTGATAAAAACCAGTATTCCATGTCTTTAAGATTGAATCATTAAATTGTTCTATGTCGTTTATTTGCTCAGCAAATATTCTTTCATAAGAGTCTATCGCGTTTATTTGTTGCTCAAAGTCACCTTGCATTTCCTCATTGTTTATAAGTTCAGTAATAGGCACTCTATCAAATCCATGTATTACCGACTCGCCGACCTGCTTAGGCTTAACAAACTTGTCCGCCGTCTCGTATATTGTTTTGTAAGTATTGTCATAGACTTCAATTATGCAACGCTTATCGTCTATATTGAAAAAATGCAGTCCATATAAACAATTATGTTCTGCCGTGTTGTCGCATATAATTTCCGCCTCAGACTCGCTTATTTTAGCCGCTTTAGGCACCGGAATTTCATCACTTGATAAATAATCGAGTTCGTAACTAATTCCTGAAATAGACGCAGTTTTAGCCATGTTTTTATCATGTGTTTGTATACTTTGACGCTTATACAAATCCATTATTTTATTAAATGTTTCCTGCGCGCTACCTTCTTTACTATAACTATACTCTACCTTTTGCCCTACAAGATAATTGGTAGCCATTGTGGTTATGTATTTTGCCAAGTTTAAAACTGGTTTGTTATTCGGTTGACTATCGTCTTTCTTAACCTTAAGAATGTCGTGTTCACCCTCAAAATAAGCATGGTTACGCTTATATTTATCTTTGCTCTCAAGGTGCTTGTTTATCCACTTTTGAACATTTTCTAAAGTCGCCTGTGTTCCTTTTTCTACAATTATCATTTTGTCTCCTTAAATCCCAAGTTCTCGCCTACTTAAAATTCGAGCTTGTGGTATTCTATCCATATCTTCACTTAACGCATAGCGAAGAGCATCAATTAAGTGATTAAATTTGTCTATTGGCTGTTTAATTGTGTTTCCATCTTTATCTTTCTTCCATTGATATAGTGTGAGTTCGTTCTTAAGATTTTGACATGATTTATCTATAACAAGTTCATACCCCTGTAGCCATTGAATACCAAATCTCACACTGTCACTTCCTTTAAACGCCCCTACAGCATTTATTCCACAATCATTTAACTCTTGTATCGACTTTTGTTCTGCACTATCTGCAATAACTCTTTGATAACCAAGCAAAGGTCTTAAATCTTCAGCCAAAGCATCGTTTGTTTTACCTCGCTCGTAATACTCTTTGAACACATAAATCGTTTTATGTTTTCTATCTAAATGTGCTTTTAAAAACGCTGAGGGGTCGGCGGCGAAACCAAAGTCAAGTCCATTTCGTATATTATCAAAAGTCGAACATAATGGAACATAGACTTCCACACCATCTTTTAATACCTTGACAGGTCTCTGCAAGTCCTCAACTCGCCAATTCTTAAATATAACATCACCAAGCACTCCCCAATTGCCGAGAGTATAAACTTGATAATAATATGGGTCTTTTTCATTCTCGAGTTCTGCGTGGTCATCCGCCGTCAGAAACTCATTGTTGACATGCGTTGTTTTGACTATGAGTAAATCATTTGTTTGTAGGATGTTTTTGCCGTCAATCCATTCACCAAAGAACTCCGTGTATATCCAATGCGTTTTATATACTGGGTTGAAAGATAGCGTAATGCGTTTCTTGTGCAGGGAATAACCCCTTATACGCTTGCGCAGTTGCTTATAATCGTCATAAGCGACCTCTGTAGCCTCTTCTATCCATATATCGGTCAGCGGTCCTTCTTGAGGTGTTATAGACTTGACTTTTTCAATATCATCCAAGCCTGAAAAGCGTATTTGTTTATTGTTCAAAACGCACGTGATTACCATCTCGCTCTTGGATATCCTGAAGTAGTCATTTAATCTCAACTGTGATATTGCCTTTCTGATTTCGTTAAAGCATGAACTCTTTAATGTGCATGCAGTATTTCGCACTACTAAATAGTTTCGCCCTTGCATAACATCAAGTGCTATTCGCTCGGCAATAAACACAGATTTCCCACTACCAGAGCCTCCAAAGAATATTTGAGCTCTTTGTTCAGCAAACAAAAAAGGCTGATAAACTGTGTTTACCAACCCTCTTGGGTCTAAATCAATCGTCATGCTTTGCTATCCTTATCACACAGTCACCGGATTTGATGGTCGACTCTCTCTTTTCGACAAACATGCCTTGCGATTTGGCTAAAAGTTCACTGGCTTTAATTCTATTCTGCATGCCCGACTCTTCATTCATAAGTATCGAAGTCCAAAATGCTCTGAGTTGACTTGCTCCATAAATAACAGCATTTTCTTGCTTAGATTGCAATTTTGCGTTCAATTCATCAAGCCTAGCCCTGACCTTTGCATTTCGATATAATACGCTAGCCTTATTATCGACGCTATTCTCTGCCCAGGTTCTCGAAGTAGGATAAGCCTCATAGTAAGCCTGCCTTTGTGTCTTGCCTTTAAACAACGCTTGAACAAACGCCTCTTGTTTAGATGTCAGCCCCGTCTGCTGTTGCTTTTGCATCTTCTACTACCTCTTCACTTTCTTGACTGGTTTCCACTATTCCTGCATCCTTGAGTTCAACTATCTCAACAAGCCCTTCACACGATACTCCATCCTCAGTAATGTCTGCAACAATCCCCGTTTCCTTATCAATGCAGATTTTGGAGTTTTCGCTCAAGTTCTTAATGAGAATATCTCCCTCATCTTCGTATCCTCTTTCAATAAGCTCTTCCGCTTTCCCCTCTACGTCAGGGCATTTCAAAATTGTTTCCATATTCTCTCTCCTTTTTATCCAATTTTAACTTTAAATACAGTTTTAATAGTGTCTGTTATTTTATCAACATCTATCTTCTGCATAAATTTGTCTGTAAGTTTGTTAATGAACTTGTCCATAATCTTAACTGCGTCATCATCAATAATTACACTTTCAGTTTCTATCTCGACATGTTCTCCCGACTTTTTATCATTTTTTAAGAGTTCTTTTTTCTTTACATAATCAAACTTCATTTTGCTCTCCTTTATTAACTTATTTGTCGGCTTGTCCGGACTTAAACCAGAACTACACTCAGCCAAGTTTGGAATTAAGTTTTTCACTTAACCGCCCCATTCCTCATCATGCGTGCTTATTACACCACAAGCCGATAAAAAAAGACATACTCGTTTTTATATGTCTTTTTTGATAATTTTGTAGGCGAGAGTTCAGCCAGTCAAAACTTATACTCCCTTTCACCAATCGGACTGGCAACGGGCTTAATTACCTACATTAAACATGGCCTCTACACTACTTCAAAGCCAAGAACTACACCACGCATATATAGTATCATTTGTGGCAAGCTAACTGCCCTTCCGAGCAAATCAATTGAAAGGAGGAAAAATTAAGTCTGCCTTTCTTAATTTCCCACAATAGCATTTTATCATATAAAAAGGGTGCAAAAGGGTGCAATTTTAAATTTTTTCATTATTTTCATAATAAAATTTATCAAATAACGGCGGCAGTTTAGCATACAACTTTACTCCACGATATTTTATCGACTTTACACCGTCAAATGTATAGTTGTGTTCAACAGCAAGCATCTCCAAAGTTTTAGACTCTACATAATACCCTCGTAGCACCGAACAATATGGCTCGTGCAGCTTGTATATCTTGCGTTCCAGGTCTTGCTGGATACCTAGACAATACAAGTCTAGGTCAACTAAATCCTGCCTATAAGTGTTAATTTTATCTACAAGGACTGCTATCTTTTCATCAATGCAAACTTGTCCACCCTGCACTCCTAAATTTTGAGAACCACCGCCTATACTATATTTCTTATCATCAAGTTCAGCGATTTGTTGTTTTATGTACTTCATTCGCTTACTTGCTTTTCGATATAAATTTAACTCTTTTAACGCTTCTTTAATTTCCATTTAACTCTCCTTTCTCGATTTGGTCTAATAAATCATCAATTTCAAGATATGCAAAATCTTTACCTTTGCAATATTCAGAAAAGTTGTATTGTTGACCTTCTCTTTTGCGTTGTATAACTGTTCTAATCTTCTCGCATACTTGCTTGGTGTTGGATTTGAGTGCTTGCTCTAATTTATCTGTAATTTTCAAAAGTGCATCACCTTGTTTTACATTCTCTGCAAGCGTATTTTTCAATTCTTGTAAAGTTTCAGTCTCAAAATAATTGTGTAAATTCTCTATAAACTTATGTTCTTCTTTAAACCTTTCATTCTCTGCTTTGAGTTGCTCGTTCTCTTCAACCACTTCAGAACCTTCTTCTACTGTTTTCATTAAGTTGTCTTTTTCACTTTCTAAAACATCAACCTTATTAACCAATTCAAAATTCTCTGCTTTGAGTTCTGCGAGTTGCTTATATAAATCTTTAACTATTGCACAAGGATTTTTTCCATTAAGAATTTCATCATGTGCAGTGCAAGATATTTTTTCTTCACGAGATAATCTATCAAAAAATGTTTCTTCTTTACTCATTCTTCCCTCCGTATTCTTTGATAAGGTTGTCGATAACTTTGAGTTCGCTGTTGTAAATTTTAGAACTTTCAGTTTTCATCTTAATCCATCCCAACCTTGCTTCTTCAGTTTTAAAGTTAAATTCTCTGCTTTCTCTAACAGCAGATATTTCTAAATCTCTTAATGCCTTTACTCGTTCTTTCACTTCCTTCAGAGCCTCGACTGCCTTTTGGTTTTGCTCATATTCTCTAATCGCATTAACTCTTTGTAAAGCCATAATCTGTTCTACATTGAAAAATACGCCATCAATCCGTTGTCCTTGAGCATCGTTATCTACATAGGTTCTGATTTCCCATAATTTCGCAACTTTCTTTTCCAGTTCCTCAATTCGTTCTTTATCGGTCATTGTTGCCCTCTTCTTTATTTCCATTTCAAATTTAGTTTTCCATTAAATCTTTCGCCTAATTTAATTAAAAGCGTGGTCTTATCTAAGTTAGTTTTTATTATTATCTTTCCTACTCTTGAATAGGTTTCATCTGGCTTTACTTTAAAGTGAAAAATCATACCTTGATAATTAGAATACAAATCATCTCTTAACTGCTTTAAAAGTTTAACAATTTCTGTATTGTTTATTTCTTGCCAAGAATGATTGTTTGAATTATAGTTCATCATATTCTTTTCATAAAATATTTTCATTTCCCCTCCAGTTCAGCCAGTAGTTTTCTGTAAACCTCATTAAATCTTTAGAAGAAATTTCTTCATAATCTTCAAATCTTGGACTTGATATACAATCGTGTTCTTGTTTAATGCAAATATTCCCATAACTATCTTTGTAGCATTCAGTAACTATATACCTGTCATAATCATCTTCGTTGACTGCTTTTTTAAATCCAGCCACTTTGTAATAGTTATTCCAATAATCTTTTTGAGTTTTAGGCAATGAATAGCAGTTGTTCCTATAAACAAAACATTTGCCTATATTGTTCTGTGCTTCTTTGAGTTTCTCTTCCCATAAGAGATTGTCAATTTCTTCCAATCTTGCATTATAAGGGGCTCTTAATTTCTCTATTAGGTCAACAATTCCGTCTCTTTCTTTTTTTAAAATTTCTTTATCGACTTTCATTTTTATTCTCCTTTTAATTCAGCCAGTCGTTTTTGTGCGATTTCAAAATAATTAGGGTTAATTTCCATTCCTATAAAATTTCGTTTTGTATTGATACAGGCAACTCCAGTTGAGCCACTTCCCATGCAATTATCAAGAACTAAATCGTTTTCGTCAGTATAGGTTTTTATTAATTGCTCTAATAATTTTACAGGTTTTTGAGAAACATGATATTTTCTTTCCATGTTAAACTCTAAAATATCAGGCTGATAAATATAATCATTTGCTCCACTTAATACCCTTTCTTTGTAACCAGAACTTATGCCATGAACTTTGTCTAACAAATCTCGTGGCTTATTATTTCTTTTGTTTTTTATGTCACGCTTGATATAACTAAGGTAAAACTTAGGTTGCCTTTTATAAAATACAAGAATATTTTCATGATATTCTGGAGGGCGTTTTTTACATAACAATGGGTTTGTCGGTCTTTCCTTTTTCCAAATATACTCATACTTAAACATTGATATATTTGACATTACTAATTTTGCAGAGAAGGGTTGTTTTGAAAATAAAACTATAGCACCATTATTTTTAATAATTTTTTTATAAACTTTCCAAAGGTGATTTAGATCAAGTTCTTTATCCCATTCTAAATTTGTGCAACCATAAGGCAAATCACAAAGAATTAAATCAATGCTTTTGTCTGCAATATATTTCATTGCTTCAAGACAATCAACATTAACTAAACTATTTGCATTAATCTGCCCTATATTTTCTACCTCCTCAATATTATTATATATTTTCATTTATCTATTCCTTTTAATTCAGCCAGTCGCTTCTCGGCTTCTTCTCGTGTGGCAAAAACAAATTCTTCGCCTTGTATATTGCCTGAATATTCAATCTCATATATCAAAGGCATTGTTTTGTAATCCCAAAGTTTGATACTTAAAATTTCGCCATTACGAACTATACCACCATCACTTAAATAAAACACTTCTTGCCCAATCTTAAACTTAGTAATATAATCAAAAGTTTCATTTGTTTCTATGGTAAAGATACTGCCACAATGAGGACACTGTGTTTTATTTTTCATTTAGCACCTCCAAATCAAAGAATAACTCAATATTTGTTTTTATCTTTTTTGACATAGGCAACAAATCTTTCTTTCTAGCTTTCTTGATTATTCTTCTTGCATAAAATGAAAGTATAAACTCCAAGAATTTGCTATGTCCTTTTATGCAAATGCCCTTTTCTGACTGATTAAAATTGCTATACTTCATCTTTGCTCTCCTTTTCGAGTTCTTGCATTTTGTCTAAAATCATACTCTCTGCTGTTATATAGTGTCTGTTTGGTGCTAGTGGAAAATCTTTAACTTCATCTTTATCAAACGCAATCTCTTTTTTGATAAATTCTTTCAGTTTCTCCCAGCGTGATTTGAGGGATAGGTTTTCTTCCTCTAAATTAGGAACAATAACATTCTCAAGTTTTGCTCTAAGTTTGTGTTCTCGAAGGTATTCAGTGTAAAAGGATACTCTTTCTTCCGATTTCTCCATTTTCTTTAAGCACCTAGAACAAGTCACTTGTTCTCCTTCTTCAAAGCTCCAATTTCCTAGTCTTCCGTGAGTCGTTCCACAAAGTGAGATTCCATCACTTTTTACTGCGTGATAAATTGTTCCTGCTCCACCTTCGTTGCCATTTGCAAGCCTACCAGTCTTTCTTAAGATTTTATAGTCTTTACTCATACGCCCTCCAAGAGTTCAGGATTATCATGAATATTGCCTACAACCAACAAATCAGGATTTGCATCATCATCGTGTATTGAATAGTCATATGGTTCTTTACATTTATCGGATTTCAACTTAAATCCGCCTTTATAAAAGATTACTTCCATTGGCTCTATTTTATAGTCAAAATCACAAATAACAATATCCCCCTCAAAAATCTTCTTGCCATTCTTATCGCATAAGCCTGTGAATTGTCCAAGTGTGTTTGGCTCAATCCTCGGACATTCTCCGTAATCTTTGATTACTGGATGAATATTGTATTGATATTTACATTCTTTATCTAGTGATTTTGAAACACCTCCATATTCCCACTTGCCATTGTCTAGTCTTTTTCCTCTAAATACAATTTCTCTCATATTTTCTCCTAAATTGTAAACATGGAAGTTTGTCCATGTGCGTTGATATTGTTTAATCTGTTAGTGGCAATATCAAACCACTTTTTATTTATTTCAAAGCCTATGTAATTTCGCCCTATATGTTTACAAGCAACAGCGGTAGTTCCACTTCCTAAGAAGCAATCTAAAACAACATCTCCCTTTTTTGAAGAGTTATAGATATATCGCTCGATGAGATTACATGGTTTGATTGTTGGATGTTCATATTTCTCTTTATCTTTTTTATTTACATCAGAAATATAAATTTTACTGAGAGTAGAATAGTCACCATGCAATTTAACTCCCTCATCCCTAGCAAATAAAACATATTCAATATCACTTAAGTATTTGTTATTGATTGTAGGTATTGGGTTTGTCTTGTTCCAAACTAGTAAATCTATATTTTTGTTCTTATAAAAATTAAATAAAATACTTAATAGATTTTTATTACAGAATATATAAATGTTTGTCGCTTTCATCACACGCTCTAGTTCGATGAGAATACCTATGTTTATTCCTGAAGATAGTCCCTCATTTTCGATAATGTCGTAGTAATCTCTCTTTTTATGAAAGCCTCCACCTCTTGTATCCATCAGATAAGGAGGATCTATTATGACTAAATCAATACTTTTATCTGGCAATTCTTTAATTGCTTTATAACAATCTTCATTATAAATTTGATTTACTTCAAATCTTCCAAGTTGCATTTCCCCTCCTATATTAAATTACCAAATATTTCCATCAGCACATTCACCACAATACTATCCCCGGCTAAGTGATAAAGGCTCGAATTGCTTTGATTCTTTGCGACTTTCTCAAAGTCCTCATCTTTAACTCCCATAAGTCTAAAACACTCTTTTGGGGTTAATTTCCTTATGCGATAGTTTTGAGTAATTGCCGTCATGTTTCCATAGTCAATATTTGTTTTTATGGTGTGCATTTCATCATGCACAATTTGATTAAACATATCTACCGCTTGCGTTTTTGATAAATCAATTTTATCAAGCATAGATACAAGTCTTTTATTTTTTGTTTTCAGTTGTGGAACTTGTATTTTTTGCAACAGATTGTTTGATTGTGTTGTTATACAAGTCGATATTCCATCAGTATTTAGGACTTCACAAGCCTTATTATGCCAACCCTTTCGTTTTAATGGATTTGAATAAATAATTTTTGCATCATCATTTGTCATAATTCCTCCAGAATTCTAATTTTTTCGCAGCCTGTTGTTAAAGTAGGAGCAATCTTATCGATTTTCCAAGCTCTTGTTTCCATGTCAAGTCTTCCCTTTTGATACCACTGAATGAAATTATTACTATTTTTGATTATGTCGAAGTTCTTTCCAGAGATTATAATTTTCGGAGTATCTCCATCCCCCCCCCGATTTTTCTAATTGAACAACCTTAGGGTCTTTATAATCTCTCGCACATATTGTCGAGACAATACCATCTTTTGGTATTTTATTTTGAAGTTGTGAAGATTTGAAATTCGTATTAATTGCACCTTCAATAGCGACATCACTTAAGTAATATTTTTCATCTACATTTTCTTCAAGTAAATCTTTTAATCGAAGCTCAAGTTTCGCAGAATTAGGAAACTCATAGAAATAATCTCCTAAGATAGAAATCATAAAGCATCTTGCGCGGTTCTGCGGAATACCAAAATCTTTTGCATTTAGAATTTTCCAATAATTCTTGTATCCTAGCGTTTCGAGCTTGTCTATCCACTCAGCAAAGTGTTTTATATTCTTTGTTCCAATTACATCCGGGACATTCTCCATTAGCAGTATGTGAGGCAAAGCGTCAAGTGTTTTACATTCATCAAGGATTCTCTCAACTTCCCAAAGCATACCACTTCTCGTGCCTTCACCCTTTGCCATGCCTTTTTGCTTGCCTGCTTTGGATAAGTCTTGACAAGGGAATGAATAAGTCATAAGATAAGTATATTTTTCTCTTTGAACTATGTTCAACTCCCCCCCCGCACTTGTTGGATGTTTACCATGTTATGTGTGGCTTTGATGTTGTTATATATCTGCCTTAAGCGAACTTCACCTAGTCGTTTAATTTGCTCAAAAGTCATAGGCTCGTTATAGTCTGCAGAGATTCCTTTCTGTGTCAAAAACTCAATAATCTCAGTCTTGGTTAAGTCTTTTGAATAATCTCTGTGGACATCTTCAAAATGCAAATCTTTAAGTGCTTGAATGCTTTTTACTGCCCACTCGCAAGTTCTCCAATGTTCAAACTTTATGCCGAGATATTTCAGCGCCAATGCTTGACTATCATAACCGCTAAATAATGAAATTAGGCGCAAAGGCTTTGTTAGTCTAAATTGATGCGCACCATCAAACATACTCATTTGCGACATCTTTTTCTCCCAAAAACATTAAATCAATCTTTTCCATTTGCTCAAATCGCTCCTTTATAACAGCAGCCTTGCGATATAAAGATCTTACTGACAACCCAAGCTTTTTTTGCCGCGTCTACCCCTGTCTGCGTAAGATATACTAGACAAAACTGTCTTTCTTTGGCTGACAAATATTTTCCATATTTTTCAAATTGGGAATAAGTTTTTGCTTTGCATTCCTTGTATTCAGAATTTTTTAATTTTTCAAACTTAGGGCAAGATGATACACAAAAGGATTCTATATTTCGCCCATCTTCGTATTTAAAAATTCTTTTGGATGCCACCCATCCTTTAACCGGAGTAAACGATTTACTCCATGAGCAGCCACCACAAGTATTATTGCATTTCCAACAAAGTGATTCTTTCATAAATAACTCCTTCCAATAATTTTCATAAATTCTTCGCGAGTGTGCAACTTTTCAAATTCTTGTTGGCAAGTTTGCTTTAATGCCAAATCTAAATCATGACCGTATTTGCCATGTACTCCATAAGTACCAGTGTGGTGTTCTAGGCAAAGAAAACATTTAAAACCATGCTTTTCACTTTGAGTTCTGTTTCCCCCAAAATAAATATGGTGTTCATGAATGTTTATCTGACTTTTGCAAACAAAACACTTTTTTTCGTTTTGTAATATACTTTTCAAAATGGCAACTCCTCCTGCGTTGGAGTTAAGGCAGGTTCAGAACTCTTCTTTTGTTCAGACTTTTCTTCAGTGAAAGTAAATGTTTCGCCTCTATATTGAAACTTCACCTTTGCCAATGCCCCGTTTCTATGCTTAGCAATTGTAAGTTCCATTTTCCTGACTTTTTCCAATTTCGAGCCGACATTAGTTAGGAACATAACCACATCGGCATTGTTTTCAATTTCACCGCTTTCACGAAGGTCAGCAAGTGTTGGTTCTCTATCCTCATTGTCTAGCTGGCGATTAAGCTGACATAACGCTATCACAGGGACCTCCAGAACCTTTGACATTCTTTTCAGGTCGCGAGCAATATCGCCAACCTCTTGAGTCCTATTTCCAGATTTGTTTGTAGGCTTGACGAACTGCAAGTAATCGACTACAACCAAGTCTAGTCCTTCCTTGCGCTTTAATCGTTTTGCCTTTAATAACATCTCTGGCACAGTTGAAGTGCTGTCGTCTATAAAAAACTTGCCTTTTGTAAATGTATCTGCAGCTAAATCAAGTGATGTAATCTGGGCATCCGTAAGTCCCTTTGCCCTGCGAACTTCCGGAAGCGCAATATCCGTTTCATGCGCAAACATACGATACAAGATTTCACGCTCTGACATTTCTTGAGAAAAGAATAGGACTTTGTTTTTCTTTGCAACATGATTGAGTACATTAATGCCAAACGCCGTTTTCCCTGCTCCTGCCCTCGCTGCGATAATGTAAAGCTCTGATTTTTGCAAACCCCACAAAAGCCTGTCCAATGTTGCAAATCCTGTTGCTAAACCGAAATCGTCATATTTGCCATTCTTTACATCTTTGATATGCTGCAAGATTTCTTGAGCTTGCGCCTCAATATGCCTAATGCTTTTTGTTGTAGCGTTTGACTGCATATCTTCCAACTGCTTTTCAATTTCGGATTTTATGGTCTCTGCCGTTTTCCCTTCTTCTATGAGATAATAAATTGAGTCCGTAAGGCGATTTAAGGCTCGCAACCTAGAATAATCTTTTAGAATTTGGATATAGTTTTGATAATTTACATTGCAAGGCAAAAATGTGCTTAACCTGGTTATATTCTCAATTCCACCAACCTCATTAAATTTTCCTGCCCTCTCTATCATGTCGACTAAATTAACCAAGTCAATATCTACACCTTTATCAAACAGCTTTTTCATAAAAAGAAATAATTTTTGAAATTCTGGCTGACTGAAATCATCAAATGTCAAAGTTGTAAATATATCTTCAGTGGCGTCTTTGTTTCTATTGTCACTGTCTAGCATTACACATGAAAGTATAGCAGCTTCAGCTTCACCGCTGAAAAGAACTCTTTTAGTTTGCATAAGGGATTGCCTCCTCTTGTTTCTTGACTTTGAGATCTCCTTCCCAAGTACGCACGGCAGCTTTCCAATCTTTCATTTTGTTTTTGCCAACCATCCAACCTTTAGACTCATAGAAGTCATAAAATTTGTTTGGATTAACCGAGTTGTTTCTTTCTTGACAATAGGAAGTAATCTCTTCAAGGGTAGGTTTCTGAAAAACGGTAGTTTTTCTTTCTTTTATATTTCTTTCTTTATTATCCTTTACTATACTATCCTTACCTGCGTCTACCAATGGTATACCAACGGTATCCATTTGGTATCCATTTGGTATACCAAGTGAATATGCACCATTTTCTTTCACCATTAAAAGAGCCTTTTCTTCTTGATAAGCCGTAGGTTTATATCTGTCATTTCTAAGATAGTTATGAATTCGCCAGTGTTTAATCACACAGACCCCATTCTCAAAAGGGATAAGAAAGTTTTTAAAATCTAACAGGTCTAAGTCATTTTTTGTAGCATTAATTAAACGCATTATTCTAACTGGATTATTTACAAATCCGTCATCATCTGCTCTCATTGCCAAGTGAAAATATAATGCTTGTGTAGATAATGGCATATCGAGAAACGCATCACTGTCTATAATTGTTTTTGAAAACATTCTTCTTTCAGCCATTCTCCACCTCTTCGACCCACTCTTCCAGTTTCTTTACACCTGCGATAGTTTCTCTCGCCCTGCTATAAGCTTCAGCAATAGTCTGTTTTGCTAGCTCTATATCCTCTTTGGATGTTGGTATTTTATATCCTTTCATAGAACTAACTGCAATAACAGGGTAAAAATTGCGTATATAGTCGATATCATCACGGATAGCGCGTTCGTCATTCATATCAAATAGCGACATTAAGTGTTGTTTGGTGCATAAGCCTCTCTTTATCTCAAAATATATGGCATTTAAGCGATTTTTTCTTTTTTCTGTCATATGTAGAATTTTCTTAACCATTATTCCTAAACCTCCTCTATTTTTCTTGAGAAAGCGCTATAGAAATCCCAGTTTAAAGTCCTAACAAATTTCTTAACATTTTCTAGCGCCACATTAACATCTTCGTATGTATCGGCGAGACTTTTATCAGTCAAAGAAAAGTCTAATCCACAGCCTTTTAAATAGCCTACCTGTGTAAGTAATCGCCCCTTTAGCTCGATATAAATTGCGTATTTTTTATTTTTCATACTCTCTCCTTAGATATAAAATCTGGTCAGATGAAATACCATTTTTTGACATTTCGTCTAGTATTCCATCAATTAAATCTGACATCTCTTTAGTGGCATAATTTGAACTTCCTATGACACACCTACACTTAAGCCACATCTCTCCATTTAATTGAAATTTATCAATTACAAACACCCGCTTATACACGCGTTTTAAAGCGCTTTCTGCACCCTCTTTAACTGAAATGAGAGTATCTTTGCCATAGTCATTAATCGCCTTTAAATAAAGAGTTTCAGAAGTGATTTCAGGACTTTTGCGACCACCATTAAGTATCCGTGCATATTCGGTCAATAAACCCCACAATAAGTCGTTCTGACTAAGCGTGCGATGTCTTTTTTCAAAATCAATACTTACTTGCAAAGTCTTTTCATTGTTCTTTAACTTAGACCATAATTGTCGCACTGCAAAAGAAGAGTTATCATCAACCGGAAATGTCAATTCAAGTCCTCCGTCAATATGTTGTCTAAGTGTAGGATTTTTTGTATATATTTTTGCTAACATGACAACCTCCTAAAATGGGAGATTGTCATCATCTATTGGTGTCAAATCTTGCTTTGGTTGGCTCTTTGGAACGCCCGTGTCTTTTTTAGGCTCTAAGAATTCAATTTTTGAAATTGTAATTTTTGCACTTTTTCTTTTTTCGCCTTTATCGTTCGTGTATTCATCGTATACAAGTTCGCCTGCAACATATATCTTGTCACCATTTTTAACATGTTGCGAAATAACTTCAGCAAGTTTTCCAAAGGCTGAACAAGCATGGAAATCGGCTATTTCGTTACCATCTTTGTCGGTATACTCACGTCTAGTTACTACGCTAAAATTGATATATTTAGTTCCGTTAGAGGACTCTTTAAGTTCTATTTCTTTTGTTGTGCGACCAATTAATTCAACTCGATTCATGTTACACCTCCCTCGTTTCTATTGGTTTATTAGGTTCATTTGTTTTTGGTGGGTTAGCAGCAAGCCAGCATTTCATACAAAGTCCACCACACTTTTCTTTAACTTCACTTGCAGGGACAACGTATTCGTTTCCATCTTTAACTCGCTTTGTGTCGGTAATTTCACAACCACATTTATCGCAAGTAATTTTGTTATCTGGTTTTTGTTGTGCTTTTTTCACATCATCTTTACCATCTTTAAATTCACCATCTAACACATCTTTTGCATTAATATCAAACATCGCCTGATATAAGTATCTTCTTTGATATGTTTCTACCGCCCCGATGTTTTGCACTTCATGACATCCTGCTAATTTTGCAGAACCCATAGGACTTTTAATAACCACCGTTTCGTCACTTTCGAAGTCATAAGCCGTCATAGTCGCAATTTCAGTTTCAAAACTAGGTATAGCAGTCATCTTATATTCATCCATAAGCGCATTAAGTCTAGGCAAGAAATCTTCCAACTCAAAATATTTAAATGTTCTGTTTTTACCTGTCATTTTTGGAGTTTCATTTTGTAATGCAACTCTCACTTTTTGTATTTTTTCTACTAACTTCATAACTTACCTCCACCCTAACTCTTTCTTCAAGTAGTAAATTTTTAAAAGATTTTTAAATACATTGAAATACAATTTTTCTTGCTTTGGAACTATGTATTTCTCCTCAAAGCCTTCCGTTTCATCTCTTCCAATTCGTAAGATTAAGATTCGCTCAACCTTATGTCCGTTTTCTTTCAAAAGGTTTGCATAAGAAGAAACTTGAACAAATTGCTCATCATAAATTCCTTTGCATGATTTGAAGTCAACGAGCGTATATTTGCCGTCTAATTTACAGTAAAAATCGCATGTCCCACCATACTTGAATTTGTCAGAGGCATAACCTTTTTCATTGAAAATAGGTTCAATAGTGTGCTTAGACTCCCAGTCCAAATATTTCTTGAACCCGACTTGCGCTATCTCTTGTTCTGCCTTTGTAAAATCGTCTAAATTAGGTGTTTTCTTAGTGATGTGACATTCTACTAAGTAATGAATTAAAGTGCCAATTTTAGCCGCTTTATCCACATATTTGGTAGAGTCTATCCCCTGCAATCCAAGTTGATTTGCCCAGCGCACTAATGCTGGTTTGTTTAATATTCCTGTAACTGTAGTTGAGCCAGGAACCAACTCCCCGCTTGAGGTGTAATATCTTGTATGAGCCTTACTCATTGATTTAAGCTTGTCCATCTTCCACCTCCATTGCATTTATGATTACGGGTTTAACTCCCCTCATTTTGCACATTAATTTAGATAATGTGATTTGTCGGCACACTTCATCTGGAGTGCCTTTGAAAATTAATTTTTTCATAAATTTTTTCTCCTTTAATTGATTTTTTTGTTTGGTTGTGTTACAATTAAAGTAAGATGTTTTTCGTAGCGCATCTTACTTAGACAATGCTATCGTTCGCAATCGCAGCATTGTCTTTTTTTAATGGGCGATTATACCACTTGTCAAAGTCGGGCTTAGTAATTTTGCCTTTAATCTTGCAAGTGTCGGATACGGATTTGACTGACCTGATAATCGATAAGGCTTTGTCCTTACCACAGTCGAACATATCCATAATGTCGATGCAGTCTAAATACAACTTCCCTTCCATGCATTTACCTCCTTTTTAACTTTCTTCTTTTAGCAAATCGTCTACTGAGCAATTTAATGCCATTGCGATTTTTTTGAGCGTTTCTAGCTTTGGATTCTTTTCTTTATGATTGAGTATGTTGCTTACCGAAACTCTAGAAAGCCCAGTTTTACGAGCTATTTCGCTCTTATTGTAAACCAATTTGTTCACCTCCTTTTCTTTATTGTCTTTTATAGTGTACACCTGTAAAATTTATTTGTCAACTATTTTGAACAAAAAAAATAAAAAAATCTTGAAAATTTATAAATTATAGTGTACACTCTACTTAACAGGAGTGCAAAATGAACATAAATAAACTATTAGCAAAGGCAATCGCAGAAAGTAAGATATCTATATCGAGAATCGCTCAAAAGGCGAATATTTCAAGAACACATATTTATAACATCATACATGATGACAAAAATATCTCCTCAGCGACACTTGAAAAAATATGTCAAGCAATCAATATTTCTCCATCTTCTTTATTTGAAGGTAATGTTGAAAAATCTAAAGGTATAAAAATACCTGTTCTTGGCGTTATCCCCGCAGGCATCCCTATTGAGGCTGTTGAAGATATACTTGATTATGAAGAAATTTCAGAAGACATGGCTAAACGCGGTGAATATTTTGCTCTAAAAGTTAAAGGCGATAGCATGGTTCCTACAGTTCATGATGGAGATGTCGTTATCGTTCGCCAACAGGATGATGCTGAATCTGGGAAAATTTGCGTTGTAATGATTAATGGATATGACGCCACCCTTAAAGAAATAAAAAAAGAACCCAATGGACTTTGGGTGCTTCCTCACAATCCTAATTGTAATTTTAAACCAACCTTTTTCTCTAACCAACAAGTCATCGACACTCCAGTCAGAATCATTGGCGTTGCAGTAGAGATAAGAAGGAGTCTATGATGGAGACAATCATTTATTGTGTTGTTGCGTTTATATTCTTGATACTATGCTTTGTAATTAGTGTAATAAAAAACAAACTTAAGAAAGAGAACTCATCTCCACAAGTGAATAATATGACTTTATCTCAATCTAAAAATAATTATAATAATATTTCCGAAGATAACCAATATTATTTTTTGAATAGAAATATCCCTCACCTTACTTTAGAACAAAAACAAAAAATACTTGAAGATGCTGCTGATTTTGAAAACCATTTTGTTGATTTGTCCAGTTTCCTTTTCCATTTATTTCAAAAATGCGTAGAAAATAACTATATTGACTCCGCTATCCTTTGTGTAAAAGCTTTAGAAATTTCTCCCACAAGAGGGCTTAGATGTTATGACGAACTACAAGAATATTTTCAAAAAGAAAAAGATATAGACTCTTGTGAAAAATATTGTTTAAAAGCTCTAAGTTTTATTCCAGATGTTATTTGGGAGTCTAAAACTAACAACATTAAAGCTGTAATAGGTTATTTAGGCGCTATAAAAAGATTATGTATAATATACAAAAACAAAAAAGAATACTCTAAACTTGCTACCGTTGCAAGACTAGGACTTACTTTAGGGTTAACTGATGGCTCTGAAGGAGGATTTTTGAATAGATATGATTTTGCACGTTCTAAAACTTCTGAATTGTATGACTTTACACACGAAATAGGTTATGATGCAAATAAAATAGAGAGTATTATAGAAAATCATGGAAATATTGAAACTCCGCAATCTACATCTGTTAGAAAAAGATATAAATACACCACAAAACCAACAAAGAGTTACACAGTTATAGATATTGAAACAACTGGATTGTCTCCAAATTGGTCTGAGATAATTGAAATAAGTGCTGTAAAAGTTGTAAATTTTGAAGTAGTAGACAGATTTGACTCATATATACATCCCACGAACTCTATTCCACCAGAAGCAACATCTATAAACGGGATAACTGATGAAATGGTGAAAGATGCTCCAAATATAGCTGAAATACTACCAAAATTCTTAACTTTTATAGGTAACGATATCGTCGTAGGTCATAATATAAATTTTGATTTAAGATTCATCATTAGAGATTGTTACAATAATAAAATAGAACTAAAAAAAGATTTTTTAGCCATTGATACTTTAAGGATATCAAAAAAGGTTTTTACAACGCTAAAAAATCATGACCTCCCATCTCTTAAACGACATCTTAATCTAAACTACTCTTCCCACAAATCACTTGATGACTGCTTAACAACTCATGAATTATATAAACAATGCTCAGCAGTTATACATAAAAATGTAGCATAACAAGGAGAAATAATGCCAACATTTGAACAAGCTAAATACTGCCCTAATTGTAAAAAGAATGTATCTGCCGATAAAAATGACAGGTGCAAAATTTGTGGTGGTAAGATAGAGCGCGGGGCATGGTCTACAAGATTTAGGATTATTGAGAATGGTATTGAAAAGCAAAAAAGGTTGAGTGGCTTTAAAACCAAAAGAGAAGCTAATGATGCATATGCAGAGTTTATTACAACTTACAAACAAACACCTGCAAAGAAGAATATTTCATTTTTTGAACTTTACAATGAATATGAAACTTTTTTAAAGTCCCGCACTAAGCCAAGCACACACTACGACTTCAAGTCTAAAACCGAGGGGCATATTCTTCCATATTTTAAAAATTATACTGTAGAAAAAATCACTCCAAAAGATATACTAAATTGGCAACAATCTTTAGACAAATATAGTTATAACTATAAATGCCATCTTAGAAATTGCTTGTCAAGCATGTTAAGATATGCCGATAAATATCATAACATTCCAAATCAACTAACAAAAGTTGATGGATTTAGAAATCTTGAAGCAAAAAAAGAGATGGCAATATGGACACCAACACAATTTGAAAGTGTCATGGAGCATGTTGACGATATCATATACAAAACCTTTTTTCATGCGCTTTATTATACTGGCTGTAGAAAAGGCGAAATGTTGGCAACCACTTGGGAAGATTGGGATTTAAAAAATAACACTCTAAATATTAATAAATCAATATCAAAAAAAGTCACCGGAGCGTCATGGATGCTGACCACTCCAAAGAACGCATCATCAATAAGAAAAATTAAAGTTCCTGAATTCCTAAGCCAAATGATTAAATCACTTCATGAATGGAGTAAAGAAAATAAAATAAGTGGGAATTTCGTGTTTAATGGAGAAAAGCCACTCCCCGAAACGAGTATATGTAGGATATTAAAAAATGCAGCCAAAGCTGCTGAGGTTTCAGAAATACGAATACACGACTTTAGACATAGTCATGCGAGCCTATTAATTAGCGAAGGAGCTTCTATAGTTGCAGTCGCAAAAAGATTAGGGCATAGCAATATTGAGCAAACACTCAACACCTACGCCCATATGATGCCCAATGAAGAAGATACAATAATCAAAATTTTGGGCAAAAAATCAAGTAAATAACGATAGTTTGTGCCTAAATTGCGCCTAAAATTTTAAAACACACCATATGTAGTATATTATTATATGGCTAAAGCACAATATATAGTGTTGGCAGGGGTGGAAGGAATCGAACCCTCCTCTGGAGTTTTGGAGACTCTCATTCTACCGATGAACTACACCCCTATATTCGTCATCAATTTTACTATAAATTTTTGTTATTGTCAATCAAAAACATTTTATTTTTTAATCTTTTCGTGCTAAAATAGTCTTTATGGAAATAAAGAGAATCGTTGCCGACCTATATGAGGCAAATGTTTATCTACTTAGCGAAAATAATAAAGCCATCATAATCGATAGTGGAGCAAATTTAAACAAAATTAAAGAAGTTTTAGGAGATATGCAAGTGCTTGCAGTACTTTTAACACACGCGCATTTTGATCATGCTTTTTTTTGCAAAGAATACGCAAAAGAGTTTCACTGCCCTATATTTATGCAAAAAAGCGGGACGCTTACGCTATTAAATCCAGAACGTAATTATGGCGAAACTTTTGCAATATCAAATTTTGATGAGTTTAAACTTTTTGAAAGTGATTTTCACTTGACACTTGCGCCTTTTGAAATCGATGTACTATGCACATGTGGACACAGCAGTGAAAGCGTTTGCTATCTTATAAATGACAACTTATTTGCAGGCGACACACTATTTTCAAATGGTATTGGAAGAACAGACTTAATAGGCTCTAACAAGCAAAACATGATTGAAAGTCTTGAAAAACTTGCAAATGTACCTTTTGACAAAGTATATAGCGGTCACGGTGAGGCTAGCGACCAAGCTAGACAAAAAAGAAATATTACGCTTTTTGTTAAATTTTTAAAAAGATAATATGCAATAGGATGTTTCGTTGAATATACGAAAGATATTTTCATTCTAGTGGCTTAGGCCTCCCGAACACTCAAAAAAAGCACATTTCAATTTCGAGCAGCTTAGCAACCTACTAAACAAACAAGAAAAGATTTTTCCGCTATGCGTCAGGTTGACAATCCCAAAGTTTGTCATTCTCCCAGAGGCTGTCATTCTGAGTGAAACGAAGAATCTTTTAGATAAAGTCAGTTTACAGAGTGCCCAGAAAAGATCCTTCGGCTCGCTCGCATACGCTCGCGGCTCAGGATGACACACTCTTAATTTTATCAGTCCCCTCTGTGCGCTCCAAGTCAGGATGGCATACTCGGTATACTGTCATTTCAACTGATACATCTTATACATTATTTTATCCGCGGGAACATTTGGGTTCCCGCCCTTTAGACGGAAGAAGACTAGGAGAGAAACCGCGAGGTAGCTGTCAAGGCTTTTGACTTGCAGCGTAAAAATAAAAAGTTGAGATTATTCCTACAACTCAACTTTTTATTTAACGAGTGGTGTCGCCCTAACTTTGTCATTCTGAGGCTTTCGGGGTCCCCCACGAACGCTTCAGCGTTTGTGGGGTGAATGTCCGAAGAATCTTTGGATGTATTTTTATACTTTAGTATTGTTTTTTATTTAATTTTGTGCTATACTTAAAATATATAGGAGTAAAATTATGGCAAAACCTACATTATTAAGAGAGAAAGTATACATACCAAGCAAAAGCGAATATGACGCAGCACGTAGAAAGTACTTAGCATTTATGGGAGCAAAGCTTTCAGAAAAAGCAAGAAATGCTGGTG
>CAOQRA010000008.1:31193-41082 GCA_948512295.1 uncultured Eubacteriales bacterium | reverse complement strand
TATGGTGCAGCAATGATATGGTAACCAATGAAGCGGGAATAGCGGAAGGACAAATGGGGATTATATCTCATGATGTAGAAAAACTATTGGGCAGAAAACCGTTAGAGGTAGCAGATCTCCTGGAACGCTATAGTTATATTTGGAAGGAGAAAGTTTCGATATGCTACAAAAACACTCTCTTGAATAATCATAAACATTATATCCAGAAAAACTATAATCAAAATATTTATTATTTTCAAGAGCATAAATATGATAGAACTTTTTATTGTGTATTAAACATGCCGCTATATAAGAAATTACTCTTTCAATTTCATTAAGCATATTACATCTCCTATTTAATTATATCATAAAAAGTCTAAATTTACAACCAATATCTAGTAATAAATAAGAAGACTTATTCAATGCAGTCTTCTTTTTTGTACTTTTCTTCCATTATTGTTGCGATATAGGAAAGCGTAATCCAGCCTATTCTAAACATTCGTGTTTTTTGATATGGACTTTTTGGGGTAGGGATGTTATAGTAATCTATAAGTTTCATTTCTTTTAAAAGTTTAAGTGCTGTTTCTATCATAACTTGACCGGCATTTATTTTTGACCATCTTTCATTAGTCATAAAAAATTCTTTAATATGTGGCTCCCTATTTTGATTTATGAGATAAAATTCATTTACAAGCAGTCCAAATACAAGTGCTGCATTTTTGGCTTTAACTCCGTTCATTCTATTTTTGAGGTCAGTTTCTTTTAAATATTCTAAAATATACTCCTGTAATGTTAGCGGAACTCTTATTGCCCCTTTTTGCTTTTGCATTGTCGTGATTAATTCATAAACGACTTCGTGTTCTATAAACATACTAACTCCTTTTAACAAGAATTAGCAGTCTGATTTTATTCATACTTTTTCATACACTTTTGTTTTAAGTTTTGAATCTTGCAAAACTTACACAAATCACACAAATTGTTTTGTCAATTTGCACAGTTTGTGATAAGATAAATTAAAGCAATTTAGGAGAAAAATCGCACTATTTTCGGTTGCTTATTCTCCTAAGGGTTAGTCGCAGGTTCGAGTCCTGCTGGGAACACCAAAAATTATTTTTACATTTGCAAAAGGAGAAATTTATGACTAATAGAATTCTAACTATTGATTTAAAAGACAGAACCAATGATATTATCGAAATAGATGAAGATGAGGGACTTTTTGTCGCGTGTCTTGTTCCTCGCAAAAAGCTAATTTCTTTTTATGGTCTTGATTATTCAAAAAATGCAGGGATTTATTTCCTACTTGATAACAAGAAAATAAAGTATGTGGGCAAAAGCAAACAGCTTAATACTCGCTTAAAAAGTCATATTGAGGATTATTGGAATAATGTTTTGATTATAACCTGCTCTAAAATGAACAGCCTTTTTGATGATAGAGATGACAAGGTGTTATATTTAGAAAAATATTTCATAAATAAAATAGGTCAAGAGAATTTAGAAAACTCCACAAAAGGAAACAAAACAATCTCGCAAACTAACAAAGCAACACAAAGCATGCTCAACAAATACATAGATTTTACGCATTTGATGTTTGAATTTTTGGGAATCATTTATGCCACTAGTAAAAAAGTCGACAAAGTTTCTAAGCCTGTCAGCAATGCAAAAAGAGATACAACAAAACTAGCTAACACAGAATTTCACTATATCGTAAAAAAACATCAAATTAACAATGTTATACTTTGCGAGAATGAACACACATGGATTGTAAAAGCTGGGGCAAAATTAAGACCTATTACAACTGAACCAACAAAAGCAAAAGCATTTGAAAATTTGCGCAAAAAATATGCAAAGGACATTAAAGAAAATATAACCACCGCCGACCTATCCTTTTCTAGTGCAAACAGCGCGGGAGAATTTATGCATGGACAATGCATAAATGTTTGGAACTATTTCTTCACCGCTGACGGCCTGTCAATGGACGATATAGCAAGAGGATAAAAATTTTAATTGGAGATGCTGCATGATAAAAATAAGACGCAGTTGGTTTGACCTTATGCATGAAGAATTTGAAAAACCATATTTTAAAAAACTGCAAGATTTTCTCGCTGTGGAATACGCTAATCGCACAATTTATCCTAGCGAAGACAAAATTTTTAATGCCCTCAATCACCTGCCTTTTGATAAGGTTAAGGTTGTAGTAATCGGGCAAGATCCCTATCATGAGCCAGGACAAGCACAAGGCATATCCTTTTCTGTCCCAGAGGGTGTCGAAATCCCGCCCTCGCTTGTCAACATTATGCAAGAAATAGAAAGCGACTTAGGAATAAAATGCGCAAAATCGGGCGACCTTACGCGCTGGCTTGACCAAGGAGTTATGCTTTTAAATTCCGTGCTAACTGTTCGCCGAGGCCAAGCAAACTCACACAAAAATCAAGGCTGGGAAACTTTCACTGGCGAAGTTATTAAAAAACTTGCAAAGCGGACCGAGCCTCTTGTATTCTTGCTCTGGGGCGCAAACGCGCAAAGCTTTGCTCCCATTATTGAAAGTCAACATCTCGTGCTGAAAGCGCCTCACCCAAGTCCACTTTCTGCCTATCGCGGATTTTTCGGCTGTAAACACTTTTCAAAATGCAATGAGTTTTTAATTGCACACGGCCAAACTCCTATAGATTGGAAATAAAAAATTGAATAAAAAAATAAAAAGTTAAGTTTGGATAATATGACTTAACTTTTTATTTTCTAGCAATATTTTCTTAATGCTATTCATCCACATCTTTTATATCCAGCAGTTTGACGCTTTCCTCTGCGGGAAGTCTGTCTACACCACGGAGTTTGCTTGCAAGAAGACGACTGCGCGTGCCGACAAGACTATCAAAATCTTTACTTGTTTTTTCAAACTGAGTTTGTATTTTTTCGACTATGACATTGAATTTTTCAAATTCAGTGCGCACAGCGCCCAATATCTTCCAAACCTGTCCTGATTTCTTTTGAATTGCAAGCGTGCGAAAGCCCATTTGAAGACTACTTAGTAAAGCGCTCATAGTAGTAGGCCCCGCAATTGTCACATTAAACTTAGATTGAAGTTCCTCAATAAGTCCCATTTTGGCAACCTCGGCATAAAGCCCCTCCACTGGCAAAAACATGACTCCAAAATCCGTTGTGCGCGGCGGACAAATATATTTACTGCTTATGTCTTTCGCCATAGAGCGGATTGTATTTTTAAGTTGCTCTTTTTTAGCCTTAACCACCTCAAAATCATTGTTATCATAAGCGGCTTGAAGATCGGAATACACGCTAAATGGAAATTTGCTGTCTACAGGCAGATAAACAAATTCGCCCTCATTTTGCCCCGGTAGTTTAATCGCATACTCCACAGGTTCGCGCCCCTCTCCAGTGACAAAATTTGTTTCATACATGTCTGAAGTCAACACTTGATCGAAAATTGCACCCAGTTGAACTTCACCAAATATACCCGTCGTTTTAACATTTGAAAGCACTTTAGTCAAACTGCCCACATCGGAGGCAATGTTTTTCATCTCTCCTAAACTTTTGTAAACGCTTTCAAGCTGCTGTGACAGCACTTTAAAGGTTTCTTCAAAACGTTCATTGATAGTTTTTGAAAGTTTTTCATCTACAACATCTCTCATTTTATCAAGCTGAACAGCATTGTCTTTTTGTAATTTTTCTATATGCTCATCATTAGATCTTCGGATGTTTTCAAGTTTCTCCTCTTGCATTTTTGATAAATCAAAAATGCGTCTTTCTAACGCCTCAAAGTTTACTACCAAGTTATCTTGAAATGCTTTAACTGTATGCATTACGACCTCATTATTGGTCTTTTGAGTTTCATTTAAAGTGCTGATAACAAACTGAAGCTGTTTGTCAAGATCGGAACTTTTCGTCTTTTTCTTAGCATAGTAGGCCACAAGTCCAATAAGTGCTATAAGCAAAATGATTGCAATGCCTAGCAATATATATGTAACCATGGATTTCTCCTTTTTGGATATTATACCAAATTATTTAAAAATAGCAAAGATTTTTTAGAAAGAACATTGAATTATTTTACTTTTAAGCATTAATATTGTATAATAATTCTATAATAAATTAAAGGAGAATATAATGGACGAAGACGAAGTAATTGAATACAGATATGATACACAACTGCTTATTGAAGGCACCAATTTAAACGAAGATAATGTGCGTGAATATTTTGAAAAAAACTTTGTAGGTGACTGCTTAATCGCTGTCGGAGATGAAGAACTTATCAAAATCCACTATCACACAAATGAACCTTGGAAAGTGCTTGAATATTGTGCAAGCCTTGGCGAGATCTATGACATTGTCGTAGAAGATATGGTGCGCCAAGCTAATGGATTACAAGGATGACAAAAACACGGGTAAAATCCGTGTTTTTTAATAATAAAATAATCAAAGTAAACGATAAAAATTAATCTAAATACACTATTTCTTCTTCTAATAGAATGCCTCGCTCTTTAATGCACTTTCTTTTTATGTAATTGATAAGCCTTTTTACATCTTTAGCTTTTGCATTATTAAAATTTACTATAAATCCAGCATGAATGGGACTGACCATTGCACCGCCACATTGAACACCTTTTAAATTTAACTCATCAATAAGTTTACTTACAATAACCTTTTCATGTCTTTTAAAAATGCTTCCAAGGCTGGGCTCTTTAGGAATTAAGCTGCGTTTAAGCAGTACTTCTTTTTGACGAGAAACAAGCTCACCCTTATTGCTTTTTTCATCATTAAAAATGGCACTAATGATAATATCGTCTTTTAAAAATCCACTTTTTCTATATTTAAATGCGCACTCTTCTTTTGGTAAATATATAACTTTATTTTCTCTTAGGACATTTACGCCGATAACCGTGTCTGATATACAACTGCCAAAAGCGCCTGCGTTCATTTTTAAAGCACCGCCAATGGTAGCAGGAATACCAGATAAGTTTTCAAAGCCACATATACTATTATCAATTGCACAGTTTATCAATTGACATAAAAAAGCACCTGCCTCAGCATAAATTCGCTTCCCATCATAAAAAACTTTGTTTAAATGTGAAAGTTTGATTATAACGCCATAATAACGCCTATCACAGCAAAGCACATTGCTACCGTTGCCCAAAATGAAAAATTTTATATTGTTGCTTTTACAATATTGTATAAGCTCAGTTATTTGTTTTTGGTTTTTTGGATATGCCACATAGTCAGCGCGCCCACCTATTTTTATCGTAGATAATGTTTTCATAGAAACATTTTTTTTGACCTCACATATTTCCTCAATCATGTAATTATTTATGTAACTTAAAGAAATATAGTGAATTAAAAATTGCAAACTGCAAATACTAAGGCTAGGGAGGTAAGTAAATGAAAAACACTTGGACACCTGGCGAAGAGGCACCTAAATCTGCAAACTACGTTGCAGTAAGTAAACAAGGCGAACAAGACGGCCCAGTTTATCTTAAAAAAGGTCAAAGATTTCCAGCTACACAACATTCAGGTTCTCATTACGAAATGGAACAAGAATAAACAAAAAGACACAGAACTTGCTGTGTCTTTTTATTAAAAGAAACTGTCCTTTTAAACGTGTTTTCCTTTTAATAATTTTATTTTTGTAAATAATTAATTTGATTAATAAGCTTACAAATGATATAATTTAACAAAATATGCGAAAATTATTTAAATATTTTAAAGGCTATCGCAAGCAAATGGTTTTTGCTCCCCTTTTCAAATTTTTAGAAGCAGCAACTGACTTATTTATTCCCATGATGATAGCTAATATGATTGACAACGGAGTAGCAAACCAAGACGTTCGCTATATCCTTATTTTTGGTGCAATTGTAATAGGGTTGAATATTATAGGAATCATAAGCGCAGTAATTTGTCAAAAACTTGCTGCAAATTCCACTGCTGGAATTGCATACAACATCCGAAAAGGCATGTATAACCACATAAACACATTTTCCTATGCAGAAATCGATAAATTTGGCACTGCGACTTTAAATAATCGAATGACACATGATGTAGACCGCGTACGTAAAGCTATAGGCTCCTTTTTACGAAGTGTAACACGTGCTCCTTTTCTTTTGCTTGGTTCAGCAATAATGACTATGCTTATAGATATAAAACTCTCCTTAGTGTTTTTAGTTATAATACCGCTTACGCTTAGTGCAGTTTTTATTATTATGAAATTTACTGACCCTCTATATAACAAAACTCAAAAAAATCTTGATAAAATGTCAGAAATAACTCGCGAAAATCTGCAGGGCTCAAGAGTTATTCGCGCATTTAATAAGGAAGCTTATGAAGAGCAACGTTTCGCTAGAGCTGCAAACAATTTTAGAAAGTCTTCTGTCAAAGTTACCATGGTGTCCGCACTATTAAATCCTATCACTATGACTATAGTAAATTTTGCAATAATAGCAGTGCTTTATTTTGGAGGTGTGCAAGTAAATAGCGGCGTGCTATCAACTGGTCAAATTATTGCCTTTGTCAATTATATGCTGCAAATATCTGGTGCTCTAGTTTCCATTGCAAATTTAATCATCATTTTCATAAAAGCTTCCACCTGCGCAAAGCGTATAAATGAAGTGCTAGATACAAAAACAAGTATCGTGGAAAGCAACCATCAGTTTGTCACACCTGTACCAAATTCCCCTAAAATTGAGTTTAAACACGCAAGCTTTGGCTATGCTGGTGCAGCTAAGGAGGCAATTAAAAATCTTACTTTAAAAGTCTACCCTGGTGAAACAATTGGAATAATAGGTGGAACTGGAAGCGGCAAAAGCAGTATAATCAATCTTATTCCAAGATTTTATGACTGCACTAAAGGCGCGGTATATGTGGACGGAGTGGATGTCAAAGCTTATCCCTTGCAACAATTACGAAATAAGATTGGTCTTGTGCCTCAAAAAGCAGTATTGTTTAAAGGTAATATAAAAGATAACCTCAAGTGGCGTAAAAAAGATGCAACCATGGAAGAAATATACAAAGCTGTAAAAATCTCGCAAAGTGAGGAATTCGTAAACGAACTCAGTGATAAATATGACTATAAAATTCAGGCTGGAGGCAAAAATCTTTCTGGTGGACAGCGCCAAAGATTGACAATAGCAAGAGCACTTGTGGGCGATCCGGAAATTTTAATTTTAGATGATAGCGCCAGCGCCCTGGATTTTGCTACCGATGCAAAACTTAGAAAAGCGATTAAAGAAAATGTTAAAGGGGTCGTCTTTCTCGTTTCACAGCGTGCAAATACAGTTAAAAATGCCAACACCATTGTGGTTTTAGAAAATGGTCAAGTAGTAGGCATGGGTAAACATAATGAGCTTATGCAAAGCTGCAGCGTGTATAAAGAAATATACAACTCACAAACAAAGTAAAAGGTAAAAATGAGCCGTAAACAGGAAATAATAAAAAGAACAAGAAAAGAAGAAATAGAGTTTAGGAAACTGCAAAAAGCCATTTCGCAGCTGCCTGAGCCCTCTTTTAACAACCCTGAAAAAGTACAACCAGTGTCGCAAGTGGTTGTACCAACCGTTATCCAAGGTGTTTTACAAGAAAAACTCAATTTTTCAGAAGACGAAAAAGATAAAATAATAGATAAGTCAGTCATACTCGACACCAAGGGTATTCGTCTTGAAAAAATTGCAAAAGTCAAAAAGGCAAAAAAACGCTTCATTTTAAAACGTTTTTGGCCGTATTTAAAACCAAATTTGGGACTGCTTATAGCTGCTATCATCTTCGCACTTATTTATTCTGCTTTTGAACTATTAATTCCCCTTTTTATAGGAAGAGGCGTAGATTGCATACTTGGCACAGGCAACGTTGACTTTGATGGAATTGCAAAATATGCAGTTCTAATCGGAGTCAGTATAATTGGCTTTGCTACCTTTAGATGGCTTGCAGGATATATGGAAAACTCACTTTCATATAGAATTGAACAGCAACTGCATATTGATATTTTTAAAAAATTTAATAAGGTTCCCTTAAAAATTCTTGATGGTGCCAGCGTGGGTGATTTGCAAAGCCGTATGGTCAATGATGTAGATAATATAACTGACGGCTTTGTGCTGGGCTTAACCTCAATCTTCGATTGCTTTGCAACTATTTCAATGACAATTGTTTTGCTATTTATAACCAACCCCATCATTGGCGGAGTGATAGTTGCTATCACACCTATATCTGCAATTGTGGCTTTTATCATAGCTAAAAGGGCTCACAAACTTTTTAAACGTGAAGCAAAAAACCTAGGTGATTTATCCGGAACTCTTGTAGAAATGCTAGGCAACCAAAAAATTGTGACAGCCTTTCAATATGAAGAGCGTTCCATACAAAAGTTTGATGAAATAAACAAACGCTTGCAAGATAGCTCTGCTAAATCGGTGTTTTACTCCACGCTTACCGCGCCTACATCTCGTTTTATCAATGGGATTTTGTATGCTGTAGTCGCAATCTTAGGCTGCATTTTTGCTTGCAATGGAATGCTATCGGTAGGGAAAATTTCCATGCTATTATCCTACGCAAATAAATATACAAAACCATTTAATGAACTTGCTGACGTGTTCTCTGACTTGCAATCTGCATTAGCTTCTGCATCACGTGTATTCAATGTTTTAGATATTGAAAATGAATCAAGTGATATTGGTCTTGCAGTCATAAAAAGCAACAACGGTAAAGTTGTACTTAAAAATGTCGATTTTTCATATACTCAAAGCAAAAAGCTAATTCAAAACTTTAATCTTAATGTAGATAAGGGACAAAAGGTGGCAATCGTGGGGCCTACTGGATGCGGTAAAAGTACCTTAATTAATCTTTTAATGAGATTTTACGACGTCAATAGCGGTGAAATTTGGATTAGCGATCATAAAATCACTGATATAACGCGTAAAAGTTTACGTAATCAGTTTGGCATGGTATTACAGGAAACATGGCTTTTTAGCGCAAGTATTCGAGATAATATTGCGTACGGAAAACCTAACGCTTCAGATGCAGAAGTCAAGAAAGCCGCTCGGCTTGCAGGAGCCGATTATTTTATTCAAACCTTACCAAATGGATATAATACTATAATAAACGAGAATGGCGACAATCTTTCACAGGGACAAAAGCAACTTATATGTATAGCGCGACTTATGCTTACAACGCCGCCAATGATGATTCTAGATGAAGCGACAAGTAATATAGACACACGTACCGAACTTGCCATTCAAAAAGCTTTTGATACGATCATGAAAGGTAAGACAAGCTTTATAGTGGCACATCGACTTTCAACAATTACATCAGCAGATATAATACTCGTAATGAATAAAGGAAATGTCATTGAACAAGGCACTCATAGCGAGCTGCTTGCCAAAAAAGGGTTTTATTACAATCTTTATAATAGCCAATTTAGTAAATATTAAATTTTACGAGCATTTTTGCTCGTTTTTTAATAATGATCAAATTATGAACAATAATTATTGCCGCTTTAAGTGGCATATTTTTTGTCATTCTTAGCACTCGGGTCTGTCATTCTGAGCCGCGAGCGTAAGCCCGCGAGTCGAAGGATCTTTTCTGGTTTGTTTATGTACTTACCTTGTCTAAAAGATTCTTCCGCAATGCGTCAGAATGACATACCCAAGTGCTAAGCATGACAGGTAATTGAGATTTCTCCGCGCCGTTCACTTAAGTTCACTCTGGTCGAAATGACAATGCAAGAGCCTTCATTGGTGCAATAAAACTGGACTTTCTCCGATTTTATTGTACCCCCACCCGCGTCAAGCGTTTTTGCTTGATTTTTTACTTCCTTTTTGAGTTTTTTGTAATATTGATTCACTTCCTTCGCATTTTTTATAATTTACGCTTTCCGCCTTACTGGGGAGGCACCACTCGTTGAATAAAAATTTGAGTTGTTAAA
>CAOQRA010000008.1:0-31093 GCA_948512295.1 uncultured Eubacteriales bacterium | reverse complement strand
TCATATTTCGTGTCTACATTTGCACAACTTTCCGCCTTACTGGGGAGGCACCACTCGTTGAATAAAAATTTGAGTTGTTAAATCATAAACTCAACTTTTTATTCTTACGCTGCAAGTCTAAAGCCTTGACAGCTACCTCGCGGTTCCCCGTCCCAATCTCCCTCCGTCTGTTGGGTCGCTTCGTTTTCTTTACGAAATCTCCGCTCCGATTTTCATATTTCGTGTCTACATTTGCACAACTTTCCGCCTTACTGGGGAGGCACCACTTATTAAAAAAAACACTCAAACCTGAGTGCTTTAAAAGCCTAAGGAAATAAGTATTGCTCGATTAACTTCCTGCATTTTAGCATCACTTAAGGTAGTCACCTTTTCTTTAAGGCGTCTTTTGTCTAATGTACGAATTTGCTCTAGCAAGGCCACTGAGTTTTTTGGTAAATTATATTTATCTGCTGTCAATTCAATATGAGTAGGTAATTTGGCTTTGTTTAACTGACTTGTAATAGCTGACACTATTATCGTAGGAGAATATTTATTTCCAATATCGTTTTGAATTATAAGCACAGGTCGAACGCCACCCTGTTCACTACCAACAACAGGGCTTAAATCAGCATAATATATGTCACCTCGCTTAATTTCGTTCATAAATTCCTTTTTTGAAAATCGAATAAGTCTGCGTATTCCAAATCCAGCAAGTTTTGATATGCCGCAGACAAGTCCTCGTCTACTAGCATATTATGCATATTATAATCGAAAGTTTCGCACTTTAAACGAGAAAGAATGTCGCCTTTTGTCTTTTCGTCAGATTTTATTTTATCTTCAAGTTCTCGCTTCCACTTTTTGTACATAATTATCCCCTTTTACCATATTTTCTAAACATAGTTTGAGTTAAGTCTTTAAATATATACCTAATGAAAGACAGATTGTTACACGAAAAAAACGACCATATTTTAGGTCGTTTTTTTATATATTAAATGAAATTTTTATGATTATTCGTCATTGCCAGACTTTGCACGAACTTTAGCTAAAGCTTCTTTGTTTCTCTCAATACTTTCTTTAATATCTTCGTTTTGAGTATTAAGAATGTTATACATTTTTTCAAGAAGAGGATATCTTTCTTCATTTTTAGCCATAACTTCTTGGCAATGTTCAACGGAAAGTTTAAGTCCATCAAGAAGATCAAGGTCCTCAGCAAGTTTCTTAGCTTTATCTTCGTCTATATCAGAATAGTTATTTACGCCATATAAAACCACTTTTTGTTTAGCTACGAGCGCTTCTTTTCTACGCAATTTTTTCTCATCGTTTTCTAATGTTCTCTTAACGCGACGAAGTGGCATATATTCTTTTTTGCAAGCACGAAGTTCTTTCTCATTAAGTTTAAGACTTTCTTCAAGCTCTGCAATTCTTGCCTCATAATCTGCTTCAGACAATAATACTTCTTCTTTTGCAACTGGATTTTGAGCTTTTGCCATTTCAGCTTTTGCAAAATTAAGTTCAGCAATAAGACTTGCGTTTCTAGCACGAACCTCTTCAAGTTCTCTGCGAGCAGCTTCAAGTTCATCAGAAGTCACATCAGTTTCAGAGGCAATCTCTTCAACGCTTTGCGTTTGCTCAGTTTCTTGAGGTTCATCTTGTACAGTTTCTTCAACTGACTCTTCATTGTCTTCAAGGATTTCATCAACGTTTAAAGTTTCTTGAGCGTCTTCTTCGTCAAGATCTTCCTGTTCTTCCTCGTCCTCATCCTCTTCCTCGCTCATTCTAGCAAGGCGTTCCATAAGTTCACGACGACGTTGAGCTATAAAATCATCTTCATCCTCGATTTCTTCTTGCTGCTCTTCAACTTCTTGAGTTTCTTCAACTTCCGAGTTTTGTTCTACAGTTTCTTCTGTAGGCACATAAGCCTCAACTATTGCTCCGCCATATACAAGGTCAGCAATCTCAGGCGTATTTTTAAGTTCTTCTTGAGTTTCTGGTGAAAGCTTAGAAATCTTATCTTTAACTCGATTAACTTCTCTTTCCTTTTTCTCTTTAACTACTTTGTCATCACGCTTACCATTGCTAAGTGACATTAAAAGATCTCCCATGAAGAAAATTAAAAATCCTCCCGCAATGATAATTCCTAAAACGATAACCACATTCAATACTACTTGACCAGTCATAAAAATTTCACTCCTTTTTGTTAATAGGCTAAACTTTTGTTTTGCCGCAATTTTTTGGTGGAGACGGCGGGATTTGAACCCGCGTCCGAAAAGCAAATCAAAGGTCTTCTACGCGTTTAGTTTATGCTTGAATCTTACTAAAGTTGAATCCATAAACAAATTACTCTAGCCAGCAGTTTAGTTTTTTCATAGTTAGAACTACAAACTCGCTATGAAATTTTCGCTAAAATGATATCCGATTTCTTAACAAGCGACTTTAAGAGCGGACAGGTCTAATTTTAGACCAAGTGCCTAAGCAGCGATTGCCATAGGTCTTACATTGTTGTTTGCGTTTATTTACGCTTGCACCAGATTTAGGTGGAGGTGCGCCACCACGCGCTTCCCGCTTTCACTTAGCTCTCCGTCGAAACCAATATCGCCCCCGCGAGGGAATATCAGTAACTTTTGAGTATGCGGTCGAGGTCCTTTTTGATAGCCTTTTCCTTAAGGACCTGTCTCTTGTCATAAAGTTTTTTACCTTTGGCAAGACCGATTTCAACTTTGGCAAGACCTTCTTTTAAATAAACTTTGGTAGCCACAATCGAAAATCCTTTTTCCATAGTTTTACGCTCTAGCTTAAGTATCTGCTCTTTATGCAAAAGTAACTTTCTTGTTCGTCTGGAATCATAACTTTTGTCTGACGAATTTTCATAAGGAGCTATGTAACAATTTTTAAGTAGAGCTTCACCATTTTTGATAACAATAAAACTATCCACTAAACTGACACTACCCTTTCTTATTGACTTAATTTCATCGCCAGTCAAAGCCATGCCCGCTTCAAGCAAGTCTGAAACGAAGAACTCATGAAAAGCTTTTTTGTTATTAGTTACTATCTTCATTTCACCTCCTATTATACCATTATACTTTTAGTTTTTCAATACCTAAATTAAAATTTTTCATAAAATTTAGCAAAAAACACGAGATTTTTCTAAAAAAATCGTGTTTTTCACCCTTTTTTATATGCAAAGTCCAATTTTCTTGTGAAAATATTAGCTTTAATTAATATAACATTTATACGATCACCCAAGCGGAAAGTATGATTTTGACCTTGGAGTTTCAATTGTTTTTCCAAAAATAGATAGCCATCTTGAGGTAAATCTTCAATTCTGACCAGTCCCTCAACGCCATTTTCAAGCTCGACAAATACTCCGTAGCTTGTGACAGATGATATAGTCGCCTCAAACTCTTGACCAATTTTGTCTTTCATTATATATGCTTTCCAAAGGTCATCTACTTCACGTTCTGCCTTTTCAGCGTTGCGCTCTGTCAAGCTGGACTGCTCGCTCGCTTCAAAAGTGAAAAGTCCAAGTTCTTCCATTCTTGTTTTAGATAGCGCTTTTTTATGAAGTGTTTCTTTTATAATTCTATGAATGGTCAAATCTGGATAGCGTCTGATAGGTGAAGTAAAATGGCAATAATATTCAAGGGCAAGACCAAAGTGACCAAGATTTTTATTCATGTACTTTGCTTTTTGCATAGACCGTAATAACACTTTATTTACAATACTTTCATAATCTTTGCCATCTACAAGCTTTAGTAGTGATTGATAGTAATCTGGCTTTATTTCCTCTGGCAAATTAGGAACACTTATGCCTAAGCCCTCCATAAAATCTTTAACAGCAGTAAGTTTTTCTTTTCGAGGAGCTTCATGAACGCGATATACAAAAGGTACACCTTTTATTTTAAAAGATTTTGCAACCACTTCATTTGCAAGCACCATAAAGTCCTCTATAAGTCTGTGCGCAGCATTACGTTCACGCTTTACAACGTCTATAGCCTTGCCCTCTTCGTCAAATATGAACTCGCATTCTGGAATTTCAAAATCCAGATAGCCATTTTTGATTTTGTTAGCTTGTAAAATTTTAGAAAGTTCAAGCATATTAAATAAACTTTTTTTAACCTTACTCGCTTTGCTTTCTTTGCCATTAAATAAATCATTTACTTGATTATATGTCAATCTGGCAACGCTTTTAATTACACTTTCACAAATTTGATAATTTACAACTTTACCATTTTTATCTATTTCCATTATGCAAGATAAAGTCAACCTGTCCACACCTTCTTGAAGCGAACATACTCCATTTGATAAAACTTCTGGAAGCATTGGCAATACCGATTTTGGAAAATAAACACTTGTTCCACGATTGAACGCTTCCTCATCTAGTGACGAGTCTTTTTTTACGTATTCACCAACGTCTGCAATATGGACCCCTAAAATGTAGCCTTTACCTGTGCGTTTAATAGAAACCGCATCATCAAAATCCTGTGCATCTTCGCCGTCAATTGTAAAAATCTCTTCTTTAGTTAAATCAAGCCGATTTTTCTTTTGGCAAGCTTTGACGCTCATGGAAAGCTTATCGCATTCTGCAATCACATCATCTGGAAAACTTTCATATAGTTCATGTTCGCGTATAATGCCTTTTTCCATGGCTTTAACATCATCGCTTTTTCCTAAAACCTCAATAACTTGTCCAGAAAGCTTTTCTTTATGACGCAAAACCTTTACAACAACTCTGTCATCCTTTGCAAATTTCAACTCACTTTTAATAAGCCTTATGTCAAATGGGATATGATTATTATCAGGCTGTACAAAGAAATGATCACCCACTTGATTGACAACTCCTACTAAAGAATTTGCCGATTTATATATTTTGACTATTTCGCCCTCACTGCCCTCGCTAGTTTGAGCATTTATCTTTACAATGACTTTTTCACCATCTATGGCACCAAGTGTTTTGTTCCCAGGTACAAAAATATCATGCTCACCTTTGACAGCGCCAGTCTGAACAAATCCAAAGCCCTTAGCATTACCTAAAAAAACACCTTTAGCATAACCATGAGAAGGGATTGTTATATATTTACCTTTGCGTATCTCAAATATATCGCCATTCTGCATCATTTTGTCAAATTCTAAAGAAACTTTGTCTTTGGTAAGAGATAAACTTTTTGCTATATAGCAAAAAAGATTGTCTAGTCCTTTATAGACTAAACTATCTTTGGAAATCATTTCATAAATTTTATCACGAAGTGTCATTACGCCGTCCTAATAAACAACTCAGTAATAAAGAATAGAATCACGCACACAGCTGCAATGCTCGACATTACAATGGTTATTATTTTTAACTTTCCGTCACGAGAAGAGCCTTTGTTTTGTGCATAATAACTTTCTTGTGAGCCTGATATTATATCCATGCCTTCGGAATTATTGTTAGATTGCATAAGCACAGTCACAATAATTGTCAAAGCACAAACAATAGCGATAAAGAATAGCACTGTTTGAATAATAGGAATAGCACCAGCCCAGAAGTCATTTTGTATTTCTGCAAGTAATAATGAATTTAGCATGTAAATCTCCTTTTAGTAATATGTTTTTGGCGCACTATAACTAAAGCAAAGCCAAACTATAATCAAAATTAAAATAATAAGCAAAATTAGCGACCACCATTTAATTTTAGCATCTTTAGATTCTTTCTTTGGAGTCAAACTTACAACTATTTTTGAAAACAAAATTAGCGCCAAAACCGAAAGAAGAACTATCAAAATAGTAGTACCTACCGATCCGACATTACTCGCAATCCAACTATTGACATCTTGAAAAATATTGCCTAATTTGCTCATTTTAACCTCTTATGTATAAAGTATAACATAAAACCACGCACTTATCAAGATATTTTTTGATGTTCGCTAAAAGTATAATAAAAAAAGCCCGTCAAGTCAAACAATTTGGGCTTTTTCAATCTTAATTTTCACAGTTTCTTTGCGAAATGACACGAAAATTAATTATTTTCTTCATTTAAATCAAACTTATTGATAAAAATAGAATAATTATTCTTTATAAATATATTCATTATTCAATTATTCTCGTTCGCTTAATCTTTCATTGATTATCTTGCGGTTTTTTGTGTTTATGGAATAAAGTTCTGAATCAATATCTTGAAGTTTTTCCTCAATCGGCAAAAATAATTTAGATTCAAGAGTATGATAAGTAAAATCAAATTCAACTTTTTTCCTTGCTATTGAGGTAATAACTGGATAGACCGTAAGTTCAATAGGTAAAGTAACACATTTCACAATCGTTCCCAAAGTAATAGCTGTTCCTTTTGCAAATATCAAACTATTTTTTCTTCTCTTTAATACACCTATAGCTCTTGAACTTACAATGCGGTCGTCTTCCTTGCTAAGTTTTCTTGCAAATTTTTCCAAAAGTGCTTCTCGTTTATGCTCAGCTTTTGAAGCCTTTACTCCAAGCCCTACTAAAGCCAACTTCTCCTCTTCTGACAATTTTTCCCACTCTCCATGGGCTTTAATATAGTTTTCGCGTTCGCTCCATGCTCTTTCTAATTCTTTGTTTAACTCACATAATCTTGTTTCATAATTTTTAATCATGTTTTTTCTTTCCTTTTTAATACTTTTATTATTCAACTTCTTTCTTCCTGTTTCTCTCTAGGGAAAAACTCGGCATTAATTTTTTCAATATAGTTTTCACCAAGTAAAAACTTTGCAGCCTCATCAAAGCCCATCTCTGCATTTTTGCAAATGTAATCAGTAAATCGTTCACTAATTTCTTGAGGATTTTGACAATATTCTGAGTATAATACCTGCGCTACGATTTCACCTATAATATATCTACCAAGCCATGGCGATACTTTGCCTTTTTGCATATTTATAACACATTTCTCAAGATTGGATTTTTGCCAAATTACTTTTTGAATATTTCTGAAATGAAAGTCATGATTTATTGATTTTAAAAAATCCACTTCAGCCAATACACTGTCGCAATCAACTACTAAATCTTGCCTTTGTGCTCTTCTCTTGAAATCATAATCCTCTTGACTTATCGCCTCGTTATACAAAAGCCAATCGAGATAAACTTTTTCAATAAATTTGCTTTCAATTTCGCCAATCAATTGTTCTTTTTCTTTGACATCCTCAGTCATTCTTTGGCTGCATGCATGTGAGTTTTCATGCGCTACGCAACATAATCCTTCTACATCATTGGTTGGATTTAAAATCATTTTAACTTTACCACCACTTTTTCGCATACAATTATCTTTGCCTTTGTTTTCTGCACAAGGTTCACTTGCGTAAATTTCAGCATTTTGCAAAGCTAATTTAAGTTTTTCGTACAACCTAGGATTAAAATCCTCAAAAAATGTCTCTGCCATAATTTGCATTTCTTCAAGTGAATAATCAAGCGGCATAGGCTTACCAGGATAATTATTGTATCTCATCACAATTCCCGCCAATGCAGGTAAAAAATTTTCAAATTTTGCGTGAAACTCATACAGATTAGCCTGCTTCGCTATTTTTTCTAAATCACTTGAATGTTTTCTTGTTATATTAAAATATCCATTTTCTTTCATATTTCTATGATAGCATAAAATAAAAATAATTTCAATACCTAAATTTAAATAAAGTGATATATATAAGTTGACATAGAAACTTTAAATTGCTATAATAGCCTAGAATAATTTTGTAAATATAGTAAATTATCTGCAAAATTATCATGTTTTAGATAATATTTTACAATTTTTAACTAAAAAACAAATATTAACTACAAAAACTGCCATAAATAGTCCAAAAACAACATTGCAAACATATTATGCTAAACTATAAATCTTGCTAACAAAAACTCACAACGAAACATTCAAAACATGCTGATATGGCTCAGTCGGTAGAGCGTCACCTTGGTAAGATAAAAAGACCCCACTTTTGAGGATGCTGAAACCTCACTAAAAACTGGCAAAAATTACCATATGCTGATATACCTCAGTAGGTAGAGGGCTGCCTTGGTAAGGCAGATGTCACGAGTTCGATCCTCGTTATCAGCTCCATAAAAAGTGTCTAAACCCCCTTGTTTTAGACACTTTTATTATTTTTATATAACAATTCAAAACTCCCAAAAAATATTAGGTGCAAAATCGACATCCTTTAGGTACATAAAAATCATAAAAAAGACCGACTTTCAAAGCGAGCTCCCACTCACTTCAAAAATCGGTCCAAAACTGCCTAAAACCACCTAAAACTGCCCTCGTAGGTACATTTATGTACATGAAATTTCTACACCTATCACTCCCAATCAGTCAATCGGAATGGTTTTGATTGTAATTCGCCATATTCACCTATCAACTTAAAATAAACATCTTTACAATCCAAACCTTTTATTGACAATGCATTTGTAAAATTTCGTCCAAAGTTATTAGTCCATTTTCATCGTACCATTCAATCTTATTTGTTTTATCACATTTAACAGTAATCGATCCATTGTAATTGTTCACATCCACATTCAAAATTCTTGGCATTAAACTGCAAGCATTTCTAAGATTAAATAATTCTTGTTCACTGTAAGGATTTTCAATCTTTTTTCTATAACTATCTTTTAGTCCAATACCTTCCACACCAAACTTTTCCAAATCTATCACCATCTTCCAATAGTAAACAGAATTTCGCTCTTCAAACAAGATCTGAGCTTCCGTAAGATGAGTTGCAAAATCAAGTTCACTTACGTTATTAACTTTCATAAAGTGTCTTTTAGCATTTTCGCCATAGCCGAGTCTTTGAGAATTACGCAGGTGTATTACACCATGACACCTGCTAAAACTCCAATTATATTTTTTAGAGTTTGTGTCTTTTTGTTAACATTAAAATCCCAAACCTCGTGTGCGTCAAGGTCATCCGTTTGATAGCCACAAATTACACATCTATGATTTGCTCTTCCATAGCACTTATTTCTAAGCAAGTCCCAATCTTTCTTTGGAAGAGTTTTGCTTAAATCATTCTCCCACGCACCTTTAGGCAATAAGTCAATTTTTAATTTATAATCTCTCATATTGTCTCCTAATTGGTTGGGTATAACTCGCCAGCCAAATATCTTCTTGTAAACTCATCCAGTCCCAGCTTTGCAATCAATTCTTCTTTGTTAAAAGGACTTATTGCCTTTATGTTGCCCTTCATCTCTGGGAAAGGATCTCCATAACAAATAATTGCTGATGGTTTAATCACTTCTAACATTTTGTTATAACTTTTCATGATTTCAGTTTTGTATTGCCCTCGCCTATATGTTGAAATTGCTACAACAGAACCTTCTTCAATTCCGTCAAAACAAAAATCATAGCTCTCTTCCCCTGCGCAACAAATACTTGGGATAACAAGTTTCCCCATTTTTTGCCAATATGCCCCGCACCAACGGTTTTTGAATGTACTGTAAATTTGAAGTGCTTTTGGCATATCCCAATACAAACTAAATTCTGGTGTTAAAAGTGCATAGTATTGATCCAACTTTTCCATTGCAACTTCAGGTCTATCATATACCGTGTCAAAATGCCAATCATAAGTAAAAAAATGGATAGTTTTATCTTTATTCTCTTCATCATTCAATTTTGCTTTTGTGTAATTCCAAAGATCAATTTTATCTAAATCAATTTCTTGTTTTCTGATAATAGGCATTCCATATTTACCAACAGTTTTAAATTCATTTCTCACAAGTTTAAGCCTTTTGAGGCGTTTTCTTCCTCATATCTAATTTCTTCTTCAGTTTTTTCGTTTTTTTCTTTTTCAATCTTTTTTAATAATTCAATTCTTTGCTTTAAACAATTTTCTTCAATCATTTTTTCCTTTTCATCAAAAAGTGGGTCTTGTGACCTATAATATGCTTCGTTTCTCTTCTTGAAATGCTTTTCATAATATTCTCTCGCCATTTCTATTGCATAAAAAACTTTGACTCCCTCATATTGAAGAATCTTGTCTTTACAATCTTTCCAAAATTGTTTATATTGGTTTAAACTCATTTCATTAGCCCCACCAATATAATCGGGCTTATCATTTTGTAGATCATCCGCTTCCCAACCACAAATATCACATATCGCAAAATCGTGTTCAATCACACCTAATCCACAAACCTTACATTTTTCTTCTATATGTTCTACCATTTCCCCATTTTCTACTATTTTCGTCTTTTTCTCCTTTTAGTTCCAATGATCACCATACATCTCAAAACGTTCATAAAAATATTCAATTTCATTTCTTGGTGTAAAGTAGGTTACAATTTTCCCCTCTCTTGAAATAGTCATAAATTGGTTGGTTGACGGTTTGTATTTATAAGTAGCATAATTTTTAGTCTCATTTGCAGTAAAAGATAAAATATCATCTCCTGTTTCATTTGCAAATTCCTATGCTTCCCTTGAATATCCACCTTTCCCTTAAAAATATCTTCATATCCCATTTGTTTTCCATGTCTACCAAAGTGAATGCCTTCATTAATGTCAGAAGTCCAATATTCCGCGTATGTGCTCGGTCCTTTTTTCATTATAACACCTCTTTTGCGAAAAACTTCATAATTTTATAAATCTTTTTCATAATATCTCCTATAAATTGCAAAAGGTTGAAGAGAAAGCATCCCTTCAACCCTTTTCACTTAAAATTTAACACACAAAATCTCTAGTTGCAAGTTCTACTGCCAATTATTTTTACATCTCAAAATCTTTTTGTTTTCGTTTCCTCTCTTTTCTTTCAAGCATAAGTTGCTCAATTAAGTCATCAAACTCATCTTCATCCATATCTGATATTAACTTTTTTTATTGTTTGCGTTTGTCTTTTGACGGACCAATATGTACGAATTTAAAAAATATAATCAAAAATCGAAGCCATTTTGATACAAAACTGGCTAATCTATGTTATAATATTCATAGGGAAAAAGGAAACATGAGCAAAACAATAGAAATGATTAAACATTATGTCCCTTACAACGAACAGGAAGAAAAGGACAAACAATTTTTTATTAATTGTGAAAGCAAGGACCAAATTTTAACAAGAGATAATGAATTGGCACATTTAACAAGTTCCTACTTTGTCGTAAACAAAGCACGCAATAAAGTTTTATGTACTTATCATAATATCTATAATTCTTGGACATGGGGAGGCGGTCACGCAGATGGCGATGACGATATGTTGTATGTAGCAAAAAAAGAATTAAAAGAAGAAACTTCCCTACAAAATTTTAAATTATTGCTTAATATCCCGATTTCTATTGAAAGCCTACCTGTACAAGGTCACCGCAAGAGAGGGAAATTTGTATCCGCACATATCCATTTAAATGTCACATATCTTTTTGAAGCCAGCGAAAATGAAGAGATTAAAATAAAAACAGATGAGAACAGCAATGTGGCTTGGCTAACTTTTGAGGAGTTGATTGAAAAATCAACAGAACCTTTTATGATACCTATATACAAAAAAATCATTGAAAAAATTAAAAATTTAAATTTATGAGAGAATATGAAAAGAATAGTTTTGTCTGACTTGAGAAATCTTTAAAAACGCGGCTTAGTTTGCCGCGTTTTTATTTATCCATTTTTCTTTTGTTTTTCAACTTCTTTAACTATTGAGTTAATAACTTGAGTTGGATTATGCCACCAGTCGCGGCTCCATACTCTCATGACTTTCCATCCTTTTGATTTTAAGAATAGATTTCTAAACACATCTCGCTCCAGAGTTGATGAAGACGACTTGGTCACCTCTTCATCGGTTTCAATACCGAGTAAATATTTATCCTTTTTCTTATCATATATCGCAATAGAGATTTTGCTGTTGGAGTTGCCTAAATTGACATCTGTTTTATATCCAAGTTTTTCAAGTTTTTCTGCAATTTGATTTTCAATAGGAAGAAGATTTGAAAGGCGCGGTTTTGCAAGAGTCGCCTTGCCAAAACTGTTCCAAATTGTTTTAACTTCTTCATTGTTTCCATTTGAAACAGCACGAGTGTAAGCAAGGTAACTGCGAAGAAGTTTCGGCCCTACATGCTTTGAAGTATCAACTTTAAGCTCTTCGGGTTCGATACTTGTCACAACGTAAATTTTTTGCTTAGCACGAGTAATTGCAACATTTAAACGATTTTCGCCACCCTCGTTTGAAAGAGAACCAAAAGTTGCATTTATTTTACCAAATTCATTCTTTGCGTAGCCAATTGAGAAAATTATTATATCACGCTCATCACCCTGAACGTTTTCAAGGTTTTTGACAAAGAGGCTGACATCTTCACCATTTTCTATGCGGCTCTTTTCTTTGAGATAGAGATTTCTAAATTCAACATCATCAAAGCATTTTTTGTCAATCAAATCCTCAATGCAAGTTTCCTGCTCCACATTGAAAGTGATTACACCAATCGTTTCCTTATTTTTTCGAGTTTTCAAAATACTTTTAATAAGTTCAACTACTTTTTGTGCTTCCTCCATATTTCTACGGTCACGCCAAGTGCCTTTCACCATAATTCGTTCAATAGGCTTATGTCTTACATTTTTAGATACATTTGGTGCAATTTGCAACTGCCCTGAATAGAACGCCATGTTGGAAAAATCAATCAGTTCTTCATTCTTGCTGCGGTAGTGATATGTGATGTTAGAGCTTGAATATCTAGAAACTGCAAGGTCAAGAAGTGATTCCACTTCTAGCGCAGCCTGTGTTGAAAGGTCTAAATCATCATCCGAGCCTGCACCCATATAACGCTTCATAAAGGTAGTTGTTGGACGAAGCTGTTTAGCGTCACCTGCAACAACAATACGATTGCCACGATAGATTGAAGGAATTGTATTTTCGATAAACACCTGTGAAGCTTCATCAAAGAGCACAACATCAAAAAGGTTACGCTTTAATGGTAGAATTGTAGACACATTTTCTGGCGAAAGTAGCCAACATGGGAAAAGTTTAAATAAATAATCGCCATACACGTCCATAGTTTTACGTACAGACCAGAAATTTTGTTTTTTGGTGATTTGATATAAATAGTCTTTACATTCAGTACCACCGTCAATCTTTTTCTTGTATTCCTCATTAAAAGTCTGCAACGCAATTTTCTTGCTAAGCTCATTTTGTTGAGATTTTATTGCAACAATGCGTGAGCGAATGTTTTCAAAATCAACAGTAGCAGAAAGTACACTGTGTTTTTCTTCTTCATACTTGCAAATTTCATGATAAATACGCACTGGAAGCACTGCTTTAAGTGCAGCCATGAATTTAGGGAAAGTGTTTCCGTTTTCATAGGCGAAGTCAAGCACGAGTCTCTGATTTTCATCCAAATTCTTAAGTGAAGAATTTGTGTCATTCAATTTCACATAGTTTTCAACTGCCCATAGAAGTAGTCTCAATATGCCGTTATTTCCATTGAGCAAGCCATCGGCAGCTAAAAGATAGCCGCTCTCTGTTAGGATATCTTTAAGGAAAGTGTACTCTTTAAGATATTCATCCACAGCAATAAGAGTTTTTTGCAATTCCTCTTGAATATGTTTTTCCTTTTGAATCATTGCGATTTTTGCAAAGGGATAGAGTGGAAAAAGAAGGCAGCTTGTCTTTAAAAAGTTTTCAGCGTAAGGATATTCATATTTGGCTATAAATTTAACAAGGTGTTTCCCACTTTTGTCGCCATTGACCTGATTATAGAAAGTCAACACCTGTCTTGAATACTTGTATTTACTTACCTCAAACAAAGCACGTCTAGAAGCAAACAACTTCTGTAATTTTGCTTGAGCTTCTGCTACCACATGAACACTTAAGTCCTCTTTTAAAGCGTCAACAAATGGATTTTTCTTTTTGTCCTCAACATAGTTGAAATAAATTTCAGGCTTATTCTTTTCCTCTAATACACTAAGAGCTTTTGACAATTCATCATAATTTAAAGCCATAAGCGCTTTATTTTTTTGCATTTCTTTGTATAAAGCGTATTCCATACTTTTTTTGCCAAGTTTATAGGAGCTATAATACATCTCTTAAAGTGAAAGCCCAAACGGAGTTTTTTCGTTTAAACTGTCAGAAATTGTATTAAGGTTATCAATCTCCAGATCAAGTTTCTTTTCAAGCTCATCATATTCTTTATACCATTTTTCACTGTATTTAGAATTTAAAATATTTTCATGAGCGGTATAGCATCTATTGTAAAAATCTAACTTTTCTTTTTCGGCATCTACTAAAAACATAGCCTTTTGATTGAGCGTGGAAAGACGATTATAAACAACTTCCAATGCTGCTTTCTTTTGAGAAACGACAAGTACACGTTTATTTTTGCAAATCGCGTCAGCTATAACATTTACAATAGTTTGAGATTTTCCCGTGCCAGGAGGTCCATAAATAACCATGTTTCCGTTTGTATTAACGCTTTTCACTACCTGCTCTTGAGCATAATCAACATTATTTATTAAATACAACTCATTACATTTTACTGGTTTTTTCCTACTTGGCTTTGCATTTAAAAGTTCATTGATAGAATCATTAGTCAAATGTTTTTTCTCAAGGGCCGAGTAATCATTGTAAATAGAATTAGCCAAACTGCATCTAGCCATTAAGCATAAGTTTTTCACTTCAAACGGGCTGGAAGTTGAAGGCTCTCCATATTTGCCAAAATGCTGCAAGCGTTTCTCTGGCTTATAGCTTAGTTTTATTCCAAAGCTACGCAAATAATCCATTAGACCTTGTAATGAACCAAATTTACTTTTTATTGAATCAAACTCCATTTCCATATCTTGGAGGTCAAGATGTTTAACATTGGCAATAGCAAGCATAAGAGCTTTGTTTAGTTGAATTTGCTCACCATATTTAAGACACAGATTTATATTGTTATCATCAATAACATCAATCTCCACTGGAAACATAAGAAGAGGTGCTTTAAAAGTATAATTTTTTACATTACCGTACACAAAAGGATAGCAGATATACAGCTCATAGCGACCAACCTCTTTCTCTATTTCCTCTATTTCGCGCTTGAGTGTTTTAAGGTCTTTGCCCTCTTGCTCATACACTTTTTTTATAAAATTTCTCTTATCGCTTTCATATTTTTGCCTTTCTTTTTCATCATCAATTTTCTTGTTTGGAAATTTTGAAGCAACATTGTTTGCCGACAAAATGAGGTCTTTCATGCCTTTGCCATAGATATTAAAAGGAACAGCCTTACCGCTTAAAAGAATATCTAAAAATTCTTGCGTAAGCTCTGCATTAGACGATAAAATACGGCCTACATCATAACCGTTCTTTTTATTGAAGTTTTTTAAATAAAGGCTTCTATTCTTACCACTAATTTCAATAAGTCTTTCTTTATAATAAGTATAAATACTTTTCATTTTGCTACCCTTCCTTTGGTATAATTATTAATCCATTTAATTATAAAACAAAATGCTAAAATTTCAAAATAATATAGTTTTATTACATAAAAAATTACGATTTTAATCGTAATTTTAACTTTTATTATCTTTAACATCCACTTTAGCAGACTTTGCGCTATGATTGTTTTTCAGTCCATTTTCCTTAATATATTTCTTAACATAACTTTCAAGCAACTCAATTGACTGTTCAACACCAAGGCACCAGTATCTATACAAAGGTCATAATTTGCTTTATCTCCCCAAGATGCAGCTGTAAAGTGGTTGTAATAGTCTGCACGTTGTTTGTCGATTGTGTTAATTTTCTCTCGAACCTCCTCTTCAGATAAGTTTTCAAGTTTTACCTTTCTATCAATCTTGAATTGCATATCCGAGGAAAAAATAAAGATTTTTATAACATTTGGTCTATCTTTCAAAATAAAGTCAGCACATCTGCCAATAATAAGACAGCTCTCGCTTTCATACAAGTTTTCAATCGACTTGCATTGTTTTAGGAATAAACTATCCTCTGGACTGATAGGCAAAACTTCGCCATCACCAAAGACATAGTTTGAAGCAAAACCATACCAATAACTTGACTTTTGTTTTTCGTCAACTGATTTTAAAAATTCAATATCCAAATTAAAATCTTGAGCAACCTTTGAAATCAACTCGTTATCATAGCATTTGATGTTTAATCGCTTCGCAAGCTCTTGACCAATATATTTGCCGCCACTGCCAAACTCTCTACCAATAGTGATAACATAATTTCCACTTGGCTTGGTTTGCTTTGCTTGAGGCAATACAATGGCTTCGCGTGAGAATTTTTTTAATTTATTCATCTCAATCAAAACAAAGAAGATTGTAGGAATAAAAGCTCCAACGTCTGCAATAATACCAGCCCAAAGCATTAAATTTAAATCGCCAAGCAGACCAAGTAAACATACTCCCGGCACAAGCAAAATTACATCTCTCATGAGCGACAAGAACAGTGCTTTATAAGGTTTGTTTATTGACTGAAGTAAAATGCAACTTGCTTTTTGCAAACAACAAAATAGAATTCCGCCGAGATAAATTCTGAAACTAAGAATTGCATATTCTTTGTAGAACTCACTGCCCTGACCAAATATGGCAACAATTAAGCTTGGCGCTGCTTCAAAAAGCAAGGTTGCAATAAGTCCTAAAACAATATTGCATAGAATTACAAGTTTAAATGCATGTCTAACTCTATCAAATTTTTTCGCACCATAATTGTATCCGATGATAGGTTGTGCGCCAGCTGAAATTCCAAGTGCAAAAGCCATCACTATTGCAAAAACTTTAAACACAATTCCAAGGGCCGCGCCTGCATCTGTTGCATTTTCGCCGCCAATAATGCCGACCACATTATTTGCAACGATAGTGATAATCACAATAGCAAGTTGAGTGATAAAACTAGAAATCCCCAACCTGAGAGTTTTGCCAACCGTTTTAAAATCAGGCTTAAAAGCTTCTTTGCTAAGTTTGACCAGTTTCATTTTTCTAAAATACACCGCACAAACAATCGCAGAAACCACCTGACCAATAATAGTTGCAATAGCTGCTCCTTGTACGCCCATGTTGCATGCAAAGATTAAAATTGGGTCTAAAATTAAGTTGATAACCGCACCAATCATCGTTGATAGCATTGAGTATTTTGGACTGCCATCCGCTCTGATAATTGACGCCATTGCAGAAGCAAAGATATAGAAAGGCACACCCGCCAAAATAATTGTCATATATTGCTGAGTGAAAACCTGCGTTGTTTCGCTGTAGCCAGAAACTCCTAAAAGTGTGAGAATAGGATTAAACGCAGCAAAACCTATAACCATTAAAAGCACGCCAAAAATTAAGGAAAGTATAAGAGAGTTTCCAATACATTTTTTTGTTGTTTTATCATCTTTTGCACCCAGCGAAATACTGTAAAGCGCCGCGCAACCATCGCCTACAATCTGAGCAAGAGCCAAAGCCAGCACCGTAAATGGGAACACAATCGTTGTTGCCATAATGCCGTCTTGCCCTGCCAAACTGTTGCCAAGGAATATTTGGTCAACTATGTTGTACAGCGCACTGACAAGCATAGCAAGCACGCAAGGGATAGCAAATTTCAATAAAAGCTTTTTGACTGGTGTTTGCGTCAAATAAAAGTTTTCGCTATTTTGAGTTTGTTCTTTCTTTTCCATAAATTCTCCTTTTCATTAAAAAAGGCATATAAATCGCAATCGAATTATACGCCATAAAAAAGCTGCCGATTAAGCATGTTCATTTTAAGTTGTTTAAAATTTTGTTCAATAATTTTTCGAGGGCTTGCTGCTCCTCTTTTGTAAGCGATGCACAAAGTTTGTCATTGTCAACTGTAGGATTATGATGCATAATGTGACCACATTGTTTTAAAAGTGCGGCAATGCCTGTCAATTTTTGTCTTGGCTCGCCCTCATGACACGTGGACTCCTCACAAAAAAATGCTTTGCCTCAGCCACAACGCAATTCGCTTTTATGACAATGATTAGGACATTGTGGGCAATATTCCTGTTTATTCATAAAGACCTCCAAGAGCAAATAAAAGCGTATAACACAATCGAATTATACGCTTAAAACAATAGCTGTCGACTTTGATATATTAACAAATTTTAAAAATAAAGTCAACTTTTTCGCCAAAAATAATTTGTCGAAAATATTCCTAAGCTTCACTGTTAGTCTATAAAAGTCTTAAATAATCATTCTTTTGTCAGCGACTCACCCTATTTTAAAAATTCTCTTAATTTAATAGACAACTGCTTCAAATCTGAATATTCAATAAAAGTGGAAGAAGAATAAGCACCAGTAATCATATTGCTAATACTTGTGCCTTTTTCATAGCAAAATATAACTCGCTTGCCTCGCTCATGTGCCACTCCAAGCTCTAGCCCCATCCCTGTGGAAAGTGAAGATAAATCACAAATAACCAAATCGCTATCCCTCACACATTGCAGGTCATAATCCACCATCATTTTATCAATCTCAGTTTTTGAAGCTTTAGGCTTTTCTTGTTTACAAGTCATTCTATATTCCCATATATCGTCAGGGACAGTTAATTCCACATCTTTAATGCAATCCGTGATTATTTTTCTATATAAGTTATACTTTTCAAGTTGTTTCTTATCTGCAGAACTAACCGCTCCTGCCAAAAATACTTTCATTATTTTATCCTCTATTACCCCCACTCTAAAACCCAGTTCTAATTTCGCTGATGACAACATTTTCTTTTTTAACGCCAAGTTTGCAAGAATACACCCCAAACTCAACAATTACATCATAAAGTTCATGAGCTGAAATGTAGCCCGCAATTTTTTCAAAACCTGGGATACGCCAAATTTTGTCCTCCTCCAATGAAGCGTGGATGTTATACTCTGGATTTTCATAAATGTTGCGCTGAGTTGCCTCGCTGTCAGTGCGTGCTGTCAGGTCGACTGTGCCCGCCCCATAATTCTTGGAAAGTTTAATGTCGCCGACGAGCACGATATCCTCTTTATAAGGTCTGTAAGACACATCTATAGTGACACTTGTCTTGAATTTAGGCAATAATTTTAAAGCTTCTTCAAAGTTGTTCACATAATAATACTTGCCGTTTGTGCGGTTTGGATTTCGCATGCAATACTCCTGTGCATTATGCTTGTCAAAAAACTTTTTAATCTCTGCCGTGTTTTTCACATCAAATACATCACAAGGGAAATAATTAAGCCCCAGTTTTTTCATCTTCTCAATGGCATCTTTTTTACTTGATACTTTAATCATGCTTTTTCCTCTTTACTTAATTTTAACATAAAAAATTAAAAATATAAAATAAAAAGCTGCTGTATTAGAACAAACTTTCTAATTTCTACTTAAAAATGCACTCAAACCATGATATACTACGATTATAAGCAGATTTAATATGACACATCCAATAGCTGACGTTTATTTAAATCAGCATCAAAATTTGCAAGTTTCAAGAGCATCCCTAAAAATTGGCATAACAGATTTTGCTAGAGCTAATAATGGATATATTAGCGAAGATGACGTACTGCCAAACGGACAAGCGGCTTCATGGGCTTTTCTTACTTGTAGTCCGGATAAATATCAATATCTTTCCTATATTAATAGCGATGGAAGCTTAAATAAGAGTCTTCATGTGCCTTTGCAGGAGTATTCGTACCCACATTAAACATTGATCTTATTTCTACTAAATTAGAGGGAGAAGATTACATTAAAACAAGTATCCTATGGAAAGATTTTTCTGTAGATACCGAAACATTTAAAAATGAAATGGGAATAGAAGAAACTCGTCGTATTATTAGTTTTAAAAACTTAGTTGCGCCGCAAAGTCGAGTAAATGACATATTGCGCGCTGAAATTTTTGAGGCAATTGCTAACGGAACAGCGAAACAAACAAATCAACTATTCAGCGGTAGTATGAAAGGCGACAAAAGTTTTCGCAAAGCGTTAACATATGTTTATAAAGGCAAATTATACGCGGTTATAAAAGCAATTAAAAACAATAAAGGCTTAGGTAAATATAGAGATATATGGAAGAGTTTGTCAACGAACATTTAATAGATATGGATGCAATAATGCAACTTGAAAAAAATGATAGCTCAAATGAGTGTTAATCACAAAATATTAACATTATTGTAGGCATTAAAAATGCGTAACAAGTTAAAAAGTTAAGCTATAAACCACAACCAAATAAGAGCATGTCCGCAATTTAAATACTTTTAATGAAATTAGGTATAGTATTGTCAAATAAAAAAGCCACAAGCTAAGTCTGTGGCTTTTTATTTAATATGCATACCCCTCTTTCATTGGCAGAACGAAATCGTGCAAAATTATCTTTGCTTTTCATTGTGAGAGGAATGAGTATAGCGATTGCAGTTGAAAAATCTTGGCTTTGCCGTAATTAAAATCTTTACGCTAACGCTGTGCCCTTCTGGAGGTGTCAGGATGACAATAGCAGGGCTCCCGCTAGCCTTTCCATTCCCCGTCTTGTTCTTTTCAAATTTAATTTTTACTATCTTACTTTTTTGTCATGGTTAAATCGCCTTTTACCACGAGCAAACCCATGTTTTCTATAACAAAAAAACACCAGATATACTGGTGAATTTTTTATGTTTTTATTAAATATTACCTTGCAATTTGATTCCAGGCCCCATTGAAGATGCAATTGTAATGCTCTTAAGGTATTGACCTTTTGCTGCGGCTGGTTTAGCCTTTACAATAGCTTCCATGATTGTGTTGTAGTTTTCAACAAGTTTTTCTTTGCCAAAACTTGCTTTACCAATTACAACATGGATGATATTGTTTTTATCAAGACGATATTCAACTTTACCAGCTTTAGCATCATTGATTGCCTTAGTTACGTCCATGGTAACAGTTCCGCTTTTTGGGTTTGGCATAAGACCTTTAGGTCCAAGAACTCTTGCAACGCGACCTACAACGCCCATCATATCAGGAGTTGTAATACAAACGTCAAAATCAAGCCATCCGCCTTGAATTTTAGCTACAATATCTTCGGCTCCAACGTAGTCAGCGCCAGCTTTTGTAGCATCGTCAGCTTTATCACCTTTAGCGATAACCAAAATTTTAACTGATTTACCAGTACCATTTGGAAGTACGCACACGCCACGAACTTGCTGGTCAGCGTTACGTCCATCTACGCCTAGGCGAATATGAAGCTCTATTGTTTCGTCAAATTTAGCTTTAGGTAGAGATAATAAAGTATCAAAACCCGTGCTAACATCATAAGCGCCAGCCTTAACTAACTCAGCAGCTTGTTTATATCTTTTTCCAACTTTCATAACTGCCCTCCTTAGTCTTCGACAACCACGCCCATACTCTTAGCAGCGCCTTCAACCATAGACATAGCAGACTCAATGCTTGTGCAGTTTAAGTCTTGAAGCTTAGTTTCAGCAATTTGCTTAATTTGAGCTTTAGTAATTTTTCCGACTTTTGTTTTGTTTGGTGCAGCAGAACCCTTTTCAAGTCCAATAGCCTTTTTGATTAAAACGGCTGCTGGTGGAGTTTTGAGCACGAACGTGAAGCTTCTATCTTCATAGATAGTCACAACAACTGGGATGATAAGTCCAGCTTGAGCGGCAGTCTTATCATTGAAGTCTTTGGTAAATCCTGGCAGGTTAATTCCGTGAGGTCCTAAAGTGGAGCCTACTGGAGGTCCTGGAGTGGCTTTACCAGCTGGCAATTGTAATTTAACAACTGCAGTTACTTTTTTTGCCATTTTTTCCTCCTTAAGTGGTAATTTGAGCTTTGGCACAAGCCCTCCCACAATTTTATTAGCAGTTTAATGTCTTACTGGACATGTGCTAATGCACTATATTTTAACGCTTACGCGGTAAAACCAAATTTATTTAAATTATAATAAGATTTATTTCTAAATTAATAGCAATAAATTAAATTTGTGATCTAAAACTCCGGTTGCTTTTTACAAGTTAAACATAGTAAAATTAACTTGATTAAAATACAATTTTTAAACGCAACGAGTTTAATTATTGCATTTAATTTATTTTACGCACCTGTGAAAACTCCAAATCAACTGGAGTAACACGACCAAACATTTCCACATTAACTGAGATAGTATTCATGTCTGGGTTTACTGAAACAACTTGCCCGATCATACCATTAAGAGGTCCATCGATAATTTCAATATTGTCACCAACGGCAAGGTCAACTTCTACCTTTATTTTTTCAAGTCGAAGTTTCATAACCTCTTCTTCATTAAGCGCAAGAGGACGTCCCTTAGGGCCTACAAAACCAGTAATGCCACGCGTTCTTGTCACGTTGTGCCAAAGGTCATCAGCATATTTCATTTTGACCAGAATATAGCAAGGCATAGCTTTACGCTGAACAAGTTTTTTCTTGCCATTTTTTTCTTCGACTACATCTTCCATTGGAATAATGATGTCAAATATTCGATCTTGCAAGTTAAACTTTTCCACCACGGTTTCAAGATTTTCTTTTGCTACATTTTCATAGCCTGAAAAAGTATGAAGCACATACCATTTGGTTTCTAATTCACTTACAGCTTTTACAGTGCCGTCTGGCAAAGTAATAATATCGTCTTTTTCGAGTTTATTTTCGTCCATATTTTATTCCTTTTAATTAACCAAAAAATGTGAAAGGTTTACCCATCAAAAGACTTGATAGATAACTAAGAAGTACGTCCATACCTAAAAGAACCACTGCAAAAATAACTACAACCGCCAAAACGACGCCCGTCCTTTTGACAACATCTTTAAAAGTAGGCCAAGTGACTTTTTTAAGTTCAGACATAGTTTCTTTAGTTTTTTTAGAAACTACATTTTTTTTCTCTTTTTTCTTTGCGTCTTTAGTCTTATCATTTGCAGATTTTTTAGCTTTTTGTTCACTAACAGTTTTTTTGTTTTCAGACTCAAGCACTTGAGTTTTTTGAGATTCGTCTAACTGGTCTTGAACTTTTTTGGACTTTTTTGACATAGTATCCCCTTTAATTATTTGGTTTCTTTGTGTAAGGTCTTTTTGCCACAACGAGAGCAGAATTTATTGATTTCAATGCGCTCTGGATTAGAAGTTGAATTCTTAGTTGTCGCATAGTTCCTTTCCTGGCACTCTGTACAAGCAAGAGTGATTTTTTTGCGTTTTGGTGCTGCCATATTTTTTCTCCTAACATAAAAACTAACACCCCAAAGAAGTGTTAGTCATATTCTAGCATATTAAAGTCAATATGTCAACGTTTTTTGAATAAAAAACATAAAATTACTTGATTTTTTTGTCGTCGATAGATGCTTCAACAAGCATAACAATATCGCTTTTAGCACCTTTTTCTTTAACGCTCAAAAAATCGGTAGGTTCATTGTAATCAAAATCATATTTTAAAACTTGAATAAAATATTCTTTCAAAAACCCAGTAGCATACAAATATGCCTCTTCCACAAACTTACCATCAGTGGTAAGCTCAAGGTCTGGAAATAGCACCCTATAACAATCATCATCTTTATAAAATATAGCTGGATAAATAAAACGCTTCATGTTAACTCCCATTATTTATACTATATCATAAAAAGATATAAAAACAAAATAAAATGCCACATTTTTTAAAAAAGTGTTGCATTTTGCTTTGCTTGATTAGTCTAATAGATTATTCATTAACAAAAAATCCCCCGCAGGGGATTCATTAATTATTGCATTTCAATATCAGCTACCTTCTCGCGAAAAGCCGCATGAGTGTTTTTCATTTCGCCACTAATATTACCTTTACCTGCAAGAGTAACTATTTCATTCATATCAATTTTAACTTTTAAAATCATTGTAACACCTCCGTTTGATGAGTATATAATAGCACACAATTTACCATTTGTAAATAGTTTTTTGTAATTTTTTTAAATAATTTTTATGCTACTTTAAACCCATTAGAAATCAAAGCATTGTAAATAGTTTCACTCGGTATTTCGACTTCTCCAAAACTTATAAGCGTTTTAGGAATTGGATAGCCACCATTGATGTTTTGATTGTAGAAATAGCCTGAAAAATCAGAGGAAGCTCCGATTATTAATTTTTGTCTTTCAACCATACCTTTTGAAACGATATTGGCTTCAAAAAAGCATGCGTTTACATTTCCAGAGCGTACATCAGCACAAATACCGGCTATAAGTCCATCGTCATTTTTTAAGGTTACATTCTGCACAGCACAATTTATGATTTCTCCACCAGTCATTCCCGCTTTTATACCAGCGACTGAAGAGTTTTTGTTAGAGCTTATTATACTTCCATTTCTATATATACAATTTTTTATCGTTCCCGTTCCAAAAGTTGCTATTCCACCAAGTGAAGAATCTTGAAATTCCCCCATGTCCATTATGTCTACGTTATCAACAATACAGTTAGATATTACCGCAGTGTCCGTCATTACAGAGGCAATCGCTCCACCATCGCCATCCGCAAACACTACCCCATTGGTCAAAATTAAACTATCAATCACTCCGCCAAGTTCGCCAAATAATCCACTTCGATAATCCCCCTTTATGTATGCAGTGTGCATACCTGTAATGGTATAGAAATCTCCTGTAAAGGTGCCGTTAAACAAATCTAATCTTTGCCATGCATGCTCGCTTAAATCAATATCTGCACCCAGTTTGAAATATGAACCGCTTAAATTGCTGCTTCGACTATCCTTTGCCAATTTTGCCATCTGCTCTGGCGTTTTGATGATGTACGGGTCAATCGCTGTTCCGCTGCCACTATCGTAACTATCTGCTGCAAAATAAGTCCAAATTGATAAACGCCATAAATGCACTGGATAACCATGATTGAGATCGGAATTAAGTGTCCAAACTCCAGTATCCGAAAAATCCCATGGATAAGCGTTATCCCACTTACTTGAATCCGAATACCAACTTAATAGTTTAAAGTTATCAGACAAATTGCTATCCTTAATTGTATTATCTGTACCATCACCAACTCCAACTGATAAAAAGCAAGCATGACCATAATAGCAATTTGAAACATTTGATGAATAGAGCTTTCCTACAATACCGCCAGCCTTGCCATATTGTATATTGATATAAGCTGTAAAAAAACAATTCACAATCGTTGTTGGATATGAAGCACTACCTATAATACCACCTGCATAATCATAAGTTGCAGTAACACTACCTGAGCTAAAACAATTTGTGACTTTTAATCCATAAGAACCAGTACCAACAATTCCTCCCGCTGTGCTTTTACCTATTACTGATCCTAAGTTGCAGCAATTGCTAATAATTGATGAATACTCAGCATCACCCATTATACCACCACAATAATTTCCCTCTGATTTCACAGATCCTTGGTTAAAGCAGTTTATAACAGAACAAAATGCCCCTCTCCCAACTATACCACCAACATAATAATAGCCTTGTATATATGAATCAACTACGCCTAAACTCTTTATTGTATTAAGCTGTCTACCAGAAATATTGCTTTTGTTTCCTACATATCCAAACAAACCTTGATAAGAATATTCATTAGAAAATCCAGCTTTAGTAAACACTCCACTAACTATATGTCCATTTCCATCATAATTACCTACAAACGCACGATTTATGCTAGCACCCGAACGATCATAATAAATGCCTATAGGTTGCCAATAATAATCAGATACATCAATATCAACTATCTGTTTAAAATAACAGTCAGCATAATAGCCATATTCAGACAAATATTCAGATTTTGTATTATAATAAATCGTGTATGCAAGCCCTGCAAGCTGTGCTGCCGAGGAAATAATCCAAGGGTCTTTCATAGTCCCACTGCCTGCCCAATCTATATCATAACCTGTACCCTCTTCGCCCCAATACTTTGTAGTGTCAGCTGGCTGAGTTGCTGCATGGGTTTTTTCCTCTTGAGGCGCATCTTTAAGTCCAAGCGGCAACCCAATGCCCAGAGATGCCCCTAAACATAGAATCACTGCTAATAAACCAACCCACACTTTTTTCGTTTTTGTCATTTTTTTCTCTCCTTATTTTTCATTAGAATTAGTATTCGCATTTTTTCATAATTAATTATACGCTATTTTTGAGTAATAATCAAATTAATTTAGGCATTGTTGAGATTCCTTCTATTCACACAAATGTTATTTCATTACTGCATTTCTCTATTTGTTACAATAAAATCAGGCTTTCACCCATTTTATTGTAACAAATCCCCCCCCGCGTCAAGCGTTTTTGCTTGATTTTTAGACTTTTTCAGAGTGTTTTTATTAATTTGACTGATTTCTAGACACTTATTGCAATTTCACGCTTTCCGCTTATAGAAAGTCCTAACCCGTCAAATAAAAAAATAACAAAAAAAACAAGTGAATTTCACTTGCTTAATTTATAAAATTATAAATTACTCGAAAGTTTTTTACATTTTCTCCGGCACTTCAATTGCAAGCACATCAAGAGCTTGCATAAGGCAACGCTTTACAAGCGTTAAAAGTGCGATGTAACTTGCTTGCACGTTTTTATCTTTTTCATTTACAACGTTATGTTCATTATAAAAAGAAGAGAATGCACTTGCAAGATCAAAGACAGATGCGCAAAGATTGTTTAAACTGTGTTCTTTATAACAAACTTGATAAGAAGAATTAAGCTTTAAAATTGCCTTAATAATATTTCTCACCTGATCATTGTTAATAATAATGTCACCTGCTGGTAAGTTGACTTTATTTAAAATAGAGTTAATTCTAACAACTGTGTATTGAATATAAGGGCCTGTTTTACCCTCAAACGCCATAAACTTATCTAGGTCAAATATATAATCCTTGGAAACATTGTTTATAAGGTCGCCAAACTTCATGGCAGCCACACCGATTTTCAACGCCTCATCTTCTCCGCCTTCAACTCCATTTGCTTTAAGTTTTTTCATGGCGCCTTCACAAAGCATTTGAATTATATCTTCAAGTTTTATAGTGTCGCCACTGCGAGTTTTAAACGGCTTGCCATCACGACCATTCATTGTTCCATTTACAATGTGTATAAGATCTTGCTTTTCTGGCGATATGCCACTAAGTTTACAAGTGCGAAACACCTGTGTAAAATGCATTTTTTGTCTAGCATCGGTGACATATTCAATTCTATCCACGTTTTTATAAAGCTTATTTCGCATCAGAATAGTTGCAATGTCTGTGGTCGCATAGAGCACGGCGCCATTTGACTTTTGAATAAGGCATGGCGGCATAGGATTAAGATAAGTGGTTTGACCATTTTTTGTCACTGGAACATTTTCGCCTTCCTGCGCCACTTCCACAACAAGCGCGCCCTCACTTTGCTTTAAAAGCCCTTTTTGTTTAATAATATCTATAGCCTCACCGCAATATTCATCTGCAGTACTTTCGCCGTACCATAAATCAAACTCTGCCCCAAGACGAGAATAATTTACTTTAATTTCTTTAACCGAAAGTTCACGAATCTCTTGATAAATTTCAAAATAAGGGCTTTCACGACGTTGAATTTTAAGTGTCCACTGCTCTGCCTTTTTCTTAAAATCTTCCTCGATATTTTTTCTAAGGCTGGCCTTTGGATAAGCCTCATTGAGGTCGTCAAGTGTCAGAGGCTTATTTTCGCCTTTGCCAAAATATCCATCAAGCTTGCCCTCTTCAAAAAGTTGGAGTTCGGTCAAGCCCATTTGAAGTCCCCAGTCACCTAGGTGAACATCACTAATGACATTATCTCCCATAAGCTTATATAGCCTTTTTAAACTTTCCCCAATGATGGCAGGACGAAGATGACCCACATGCAAAGCTTTAGCTACATTTGCGCCGCCATAATCTAAAATTACAAGCTGTCCATGCTTATTTCTATTAACTCCACAAAAATTATCGTGCAAAAAGACTTGTGCTATGTATGCAAGGCATTGATCTGTCAATTGTATATTTATAAATGCTGGTTTTGCAGCTGAGAACTTATAAAAATTGTTATTTTTTATATTTTTTACAATATTTTCCGCAATCTCATAAGGATTTTTGCCCATTTTTTTGGCGATTGCAAAGCAGTCATTGCATTGATAATCACATTCTGGGCGCGAAGAAAAAGTACAGGAAAGCTTATCTTCTATCTCCTCGCTTTTTGCCGCCTCATTCAAAAGTTTTTCTATTTGCGATTTAATCATTTCAGCTCTCTCCTCTCTTCCAGCGCGCGTGACAAAGTCACCTCGTCAGCATATTCAAGATCGCTGCCCATAGCAACACCTTGCGCAAGGCGAGTTACTTTAACGCCAAGTGGCGAAAGTAGCCTTGCAATATACATTGCAGTGGCATCTCCCTCAACGTCAGGATTTGTCGCCATAATCACCTCTTGTACGCCATCCGCGTTTACACGCTGCAAAAGTTCTTTGATATGAATGTCCTCTGGACCACGATTTTCAAGCGGACTTATCGTTCCAAAAAGCACATGATAAACCCCATCATAGTCTTTGACTTTTTCCATAGAGATGACATCTTTAGGTTCTTTAACAACACATATAACTTTGCGATTGCGCTTCTGACATATGGAGCACACTTCTCCGTCTGTAAAGTTTCCACAAACTTTGCAAAATTTAATTTTCTGCTTAGCTTCCAAAAGTGCGTTTGCAAAGTTTTGCGCACGAGAAATACTGCCCTCTAAAACGGAATAGGCATAGCGCTGCGCGCTTTTATAGCCTACACCTGGCAGAGTGCGAAACTGCTCAATAAGTTTTTCTATGATTTCGTTTTGCATTTTACATACCTGGAATATTTGGTAATTTCTCTTTTTCTGCCCTTGAAATCTGACCTAAGCAATCGTTAAAAGCTGATACAATCAAGTCTTCCAGCATTTCAACGTCTTCAGGGTCAACAACTTCTGGTTTTATAGAAATTGATTTTAAAGATTTATCACCAAGCATTTTAACGCTGACCATACCGCCACCGCTTGATGAAGAAAACTCGGTTTCGTCGAGCTGTTTTCTCGCCTTTGCCATGTCCTCTTGCATTTTCTGAGCTTGACGCATAAGCGCTTGCATATTTCCGCCGCCAAATCCACCATATGCCATATTAATATCCTCCTATAATAACAATTTTATTTTTGTATTTTTTAAATAGCTTTTAAAAAAATGTGCTATTTAATTATTAAATATTCTCCCACAAGTCCAATAAGTTTCTCAATGTCTCTCTCTTGTACACTTTTTCCCTTAGGGGTATAATTTACATATATCTCAAGGTCAAGTCCTTGCCAACGTAGCGCCGACTCAATTTCGCGTCGCCCGTCAGCAAGCAAATTGTTTAACATACTGTCTTGAGTGTTTATTACTAGATAGTGTTCGTTCACTTGCACATCGGTAATGTCCCCGCATGCAACGTGAAGTGCCACTTGATGATGTTCTTTCAAGAATAGCACCACCTTTCCCCAAATTGTCTTTGCGCTTAAATTACCCTTTTGCATTGTCAATTTTAGTTTTTTTTTGCGTCCTCAACATTGCCACCCATCATCGCGGTAAGTGCTAGCGTTTCTAAAAGCAGACGCGGAGATAATGTATATCGCAAATCATTTTCCGCACCGCCAAAGGCTTGCATAAAGGAAATTAGTTTTTTATCGTCCGTTTTTTTTGCCTGAACTTCATATTTTTCTAAAGCTTCAGCTGGTAGATTTAGCACGCTTTGTGCATCTTTACAAGTGGATACAATCAAGAGGTTGCGTGCATGCCTTGCAAGTTCTTTAACAAAAACCGAAATATTTTTACCCAACTTGTCAAGCTCATCAATATGCGCAAGCAACCCTCCAATATCTTTATCAAGCATTAAATCATAAAATTTAATGAGATTATCATAATCAGTGGTGCCTAACACCTGCAATACACTTTCCTTAGTAAGCTTACCATCTGCATAAGCACAAATGCTATCGGCGATAGAAAGAGTATCTCTCACGCTTCCCTCGCCGCTTGCAGCAATAAGTTTCAACGCATCGTCATCATAAGCTATATTCTCGCTATCTAAAACATTGCGAAGTAACTTAGTAAGATTGTCCACGCTTACAAGCCTGAAATCAAAGCGAACACAACGGGATAAAATGGTGGCAGGAAGTTTATGAACTTCGGTGGTCGCAAGAATGAAAATTACATGAGCAGGAGGCTCTTCAAGCGTTTTAAGAAGCGCATTGAACGCACTGTCCGTCAGCATGTGCACTTCGTCTATTATATATACTTTGTACTTTGCACCAACTGGCATAAATTTAACTTTTTCTCGAATCTCGCGAATGTCGTCAACCCGATTGTTTGATGCCGCATCTATCTCAATAATATTGATGTCGTTCTCACCTGCTAAATTTAAACAAGTTTGACACTTTCCACATGCACAACCATTTTTATTATCCTCACAATTGACAGCACGAGCAAATATGCGCGCCACGCTTGTTTTACCAATACCACGTGAGCCCGTAAAAAGATAAGCATGTCCCACCTTGCCATTTTCAATTTGATGGGCAAGTGTTTTAGTTATATGCTGCTGCCCTATAACCTCGTCAAATGTGCGAGGACGATATTTTCTGTATAACGCTAAATGTTCCATATTGCTATATTAGCATAAAATAACGAAAAAAGCAAACAAAAAAGCGGTTTGGTTACTTACTTTCGAAACTAGCGGAATAATAAAAGAAAAACATAAACAAAAACATCCTATGTTTTCTTTTTTGTGCTTATTCTCTCTTAACCAGAAAAAAACGAATACTTCTGACGTTGTCAAGGTTGCTAACAGCATACATTTTAACCTTGACAAAAGAATATTCGTTTAAACTAAAATAATAGAGAGAAGTAAACAAAGACAAAAGAGCGGTTTGCGTTTGCTCTGCCAGCAACCGCTCTTTTGTAAAGAAATTAAATTGTAAGCGTGTGCTTGTCTGGCGAGGCGAAGTAGAGCCACTTGTATAAACAAGCACACGTCTAAATGCCAAATTTTTTATATTCTTATTCGTTTTTTATAAAAATATGTTATACTTTATTTGAGGTGACATTATGAAAGATATACAACTTCTTGAATTATTAGAATCTATTAAATCTCTTAAAGAAAAACAAGATATAAATAGCCCAGTAGATGAGCCACTTAAAAAGTGCTTTCTAAATAATAAAGTAATAAAAGAAAATGAGTTTAAATTTAATATAGAGTTGGAAGATTGTAAAATATATAACCAATATACATCTCTAAGATGTTGGCTTTTTGCAACTTTAAACATTATTAAAAATGAAATTGCTCATAACTTAAACATCGATAAAATGAATTTTGAACTTTCA
>CAOQRA010000007.1:40939-42052 GCA_948512295.1 uncultured Eubacteriales bacterium | reverse complement strand
GCTTTCTGATGAGGCAGATATACATAGACATCTTATTCGTGGGTTATTAAATGAATCCTACTTGCCAAGCATGAGAGTTGTCATGAAACTCGCGCTCTACTTTTCATCTACTACCGATTACCTAATAGGTCTAACTAAAATTGAAGACGAATACGTCGTAGCGGCAAAAAGAAAAAGTAAAAGTAAAAAAGCGTAAACTAAAAGCATTGCTCGTCATTAGTCCCAAAATGCCGATGGCGGGAGCCTTGCACTAAAAATCTTGCGATTTTCAGGGCCCCCTTACGAACCTGTGGGTTCGACTCCCACTTTATCTTTATAATATAAATTATGGTGCCGATGGTGGGAGTCGAACCCACATGAAGTTGCCCCCAACGGATTTTGAGTCCGTCGCGTCTGCCATTCCGCCACATCGGCATATTTTCATGAACATGCAAGAGGATTGCACTTTTAAACTTATAATATTTAACATTTCGCAAAATTTTAATTATTACTTTATAAAAAGTTTGCATATATAATTTAGCATATTTTAAAGTAAAATGCAAATCTTTTTAAGATATTTTTTTTGCTATAACTAAATAAATCTATTATCATCTATTTATATTTTTAAAATTTCCTCATTATTTACACTTAATTAATAATTGATGAATACAATGTGTTAGGTGAGGGAATGTCCTTGCCTAAAAGGATTTTTATTTATGTCTTGTTGTAATCATTTTAATCATCAAAACTGTAATAGAGCCTTTATCGTTAGAATAAATGGAAATGAAACTTTTGTTCCTGGTCCTCGTGGCCCGCAAGGTCCTCAGGGGCCTATTGGTCCCACTGGTCCGACAGGAGCAACTGGTGCAACAGGTCCTATGGGCTTAAGTATCACTGGTCCAACTGGTCCTCAAGGGCCGCAAGGAGTTCAAGGCCCACAAGGGTTACCTGGAGCAACTGGTGCAACAGGTCCACAAGGCGTTCAAGGTTTACAGGGCCCCGTTGGTCCTCAAGGCCCAACGGGTGCCACCGGTGCGACAGGCGCTACTGGAGTTAGCATAACAGGTGTAACCGGCCCTACTGGTCCTACAGGCGCTACTGGAGCCGCTGGAGCAAGTATTACTGGAGCAACTG
>CAOQRA010000007.1:0-40839 GCA_948512295.1 uncultured Eubacteriales bacterium | reverse complement strand
GTGCTACAGGCCCTACTGGCGCGACTGGATTGCAAGGTCCTATTGGCCCTACTGGTCCTACAGGCGCAACCGGCCCTACTGGCCCAACTGGTGCAACTGGAGCCACAGGAGCAAGTATTACAGGAGCAACGGGAGCAACTGGTGCTACAGGCCCTACTGGCGCGACTGGATTGCAAGGTCCTATTGGCCCTACTGGCCCAACGGGAGCCACAGGTGCAACTGGTGCCACTGGTCCGATAGGTGTGACTGGAGCTACTGGCTTGAGTATAACTGGTGCTACGGGACCTACTGGAGCAACCGGGCCGACAGGACCAACTGGTGCAGCTGGTCCAATCGGAGCTACTGGAGCTACAGGGGCTACAGGTTTAAGCATAACTGGAGCAACTGGTCCTACTGGTACAACTAATTTGAACGCATATGGCGGGTTATATAATGTAACTCCACAAACTTTGAATTTAACTATTGGTGGAACAACTCAGTTGCCAATAGCTGCCACAATGCCATCAAAAAATGTAACATATACTCCTGCTAACACTATTACAGTTGCTAATGCTGGTGTTTATGAGATAAATTACTACTCAAATGTTTCGGCTGCAGTCGGCACGACGGTTACATTATCTGTTAGAATAAACGGAACTGCAATACCGCAAGCTACTATATCACGTGTGCTTTCGGTAGGTGTAGGTTCACTATACAATGGAAGCTTTGTCATTTCGTTGAACGCAGGTGATGTAATAGATATGGCAATATCAGCTTTGCTTGCAGTTGGAGTAACTTTAGGCGATGGAGTAAATACCACTTTGACGGTAAAACAGTTAGAAGTTTAACATTTCTCTTCAAAAAGCAATGCTAATTATTGGGTTTAAGCTTAATAATAGTATAATATTTATATATATACTACTTTTTTACAAAAATAAAGGATATGCAAAATTTAGCGCATATCCCTTATTTTTCGGCATTAATCGAGTTTTTAAAATGACGAAAAATCGCTAAAATAGCATATTTTTTTCGATTTTTGTAAAATATTTTTAAAAAAGTAAAAATTTGTGGCACTAAATATTGACTAACAACCATCTAACCTCTTATAATTTGGTTGTAACATGAGGAGGTTTTTTATGTTTAGTTTTGTTTGGCCTAAAACTTTGCTTTCGGCTTTTAGGTATTTTGAGAGGTTGACAGAAAATATTGATAGCATGATTGATAAGTGTGCTAAAGGTTCTTTTTATGTAAATAGCAATAACTTTATGTCAAATAGTACTATGGTTGTAGCTGATAAAATTATTGCCCTTAGCGAACGGAAAGTCACTCTTATAAACTGCAAGTTGCTTGTCGAGGAGGGGCTTTCTTTGTGTAAAGCTGATGCGGCTGAAATTTTAATTAAAAAGTTTATAGATGGTGACAAAGGAAAGGATATAGCCGCAGAGCTTAATATCTCTATGCGAAGTTATTTTAGGAAACTGGATTCTAGCATTCATAAATTTGCGCAAAATATAGCTAAATTAGGTTATAATGACTCTAGACTTTATGACATGCTTAAAAATGAATCATGGATTATGGCATTACACTCAAGACTTTTAAACAAGAATGAGGAAGACGAAATTTTGGAGATGGCTTAAGCAAGGTCATTTTCATCAAACTCGAAATAATCTCTATGTCTTTTTCGAGTTTTTTTATGTTTGATTTTTATTTGACCTGATATAGTTGGTTTTATTAGCAGGTAAATTAGAAGAGCGCAGGGCAGACTCACGCCTATTATGATAAAAGTTTTGGCGGTATCTGAAAGAGGCGAGGCTTGCGTTAGTTTGGTATCAAAAATTTCGCCAGTGATAAATGGAAAGTTTTCGTTATTAATGGGGATGCTTGAAAGCTGATCGCAAAATACTGAGTAAAGGTAACCTTGATATGTTCCTTCAGCGCCCGTAAATTTGCAGTAATACCAATAGTTGCTTTTATTTGGTATGCTATCTCCCTCAATTTTTCCGTAATAGCTTAGCGTGCTTGTTAAGTAAGGAACGGTTGTGATAATTTGTTCGTCAGTAAGCTTAGGGGATTTGTATAGTCCAAGTCCCTCTATATCAAAAACTCTAAATGACGCGGTAGCATACGGATTTTTTGGCGTACCATTTATTGGTTTCACTTCGTTTATTTTGACGTAACCGATTTTATCCATATAGCTTGCGCTATAGAAAGTATTATCTGCTTTACCTGTTAAACGAACATAATACGAAGATGGCAATTCAAACAATTTGCCACTTTCATCCATAGTTGAATAAAAGTATATGCCACTAGTATCCACTTTGGCAAAATATTCCTCTTGTGCGCTTACTGGCGCATTTGAGAAATTAAAGAATGATAAAACAGATAGACACAAAATTAACTTTTTCATATTTTCATTTTAAAAAGTAAATATAAAATTTGAAAAAAGTTTTTTGTCAAATGAAAGGTTATTTGATTAGATTTTGACGGAGTAACTATGAAACAAGATGTAGTAAAGTTAAATATGATAGAAAAGGAGCTTTTGCGACGTAAGCAAGATAATTTATCTAACTATAATAAACCGCCACTCGTTCATGAAAAGCAAATGCTGTTTCACAAATGTTTAAAAAAGAACAGATGGGTGTTTGGAGGCAATCGCAGCGGTAAAACAGAATGTGGTGCTGTGGAAACTGTGTGGCTAAGTCTGGGTATTCATCCATATAGGGAAAATAAAAAGAATATAAGCTGCTGGGTTGTCAGTCTATCAAGACAGGTGCAACGAGATGTCGCTCAAGCCAAGATTTTATATTATCTTCGCAGCGACCTTATAGAAGATATTGTTATGACTAGTGGGCGAAGTGACAGTGCACAGAGTGGAATTATAGATTTTATTATTGTCAAAAATGCGCTAGGAGGAACTAGTAAAATAGGCTTTAAAAGTTGCGACCAAGGTAGAGAGAAGTTTCAAGGCAGTTCGCTTGACTTTGTGTGGTTTGATGAAGAGCCTCCAAAAGATATTTATGACGAATGCCGCATGCGAGTTCTTGATAAATGTGGGCATATTTTCGGGACAATGACTCCGCTTAAGGGTTTGACTTGGGTATACAATCAAATATATTTAAATGAATTTAATGACCAAGAAGTTTGGTATCAGCAGATGGAATGGTCTGATAATCCGTATTTAAATAAAAAAGAGCTTGCACTTATGACCTCAAGTCTTAGTGAAGAAGAACTGGAAAGTCGAAGATATGGTAAATTTATTCAGTCTTGCGGTATGGTCTATTCTGAATTTGATGAAAATGTAAATGTGATAGAGCCTTTTAATGTTCCGCTTGACTGGCAGTGCAATATATCAATTGACCCAGGTTTGAACAATTTCACATCTGTGCATTGGTATTGTGTCGACTTTGATGGCAACGTTTACGTTGTCGCGGAGCATTATGAACGTGGCAAACCTGTAGAACATCATGCAAATAGAATTATAGAAATTTCAAACAGATTAAACTGGCATAGAGGCTATAATGGAATGCTTGAAGCACTTATAGATCCTGCAGCAAATCAACGCACGCTTGCTGGCATTAAAAGCGTGGCAGAGCTTTTTTATGACAACGGAATTTTAGTAAATACTAAAGTTAATAAAGATGTGTTTACAGGAATAAATAGAGTTAAAAGTTATTTAAAAAACTCAGAGGGTAATTCCAAATTATTTATATTTAAAAACTGTGTCAATATGATACGAGAAATCAAGGGATATTTTTGGGGGAATGAAGATTGTCCTATTAAAAAAGATGACCATGCTATGGATGAATTACGATATTTTATTATGTCAAGACCAGATAATATTAAAAAAACTGAAAAGACGGAGCTGCAAAAGCATAAAGAAAAATTGATAAAAAGGTTGAAAAATAATATAAATTTACCTTTTTAAAAAATATTTGTTATTTATTTGGAAAAAATAAATAATTATGGTAAATTTTAATTAGGTGAAATTATGAAAAAATTATCTTTAATTATTTTTTCTTTAATGCTTTTGTTTGTAGGCGGAGTTTCATTGCAAATAAGCAGTGCTGTTTTTGCCGAAACTTCTTCTCCTTCAGAATTAATAGAAGTTAAGGTGCAAGATGAGAATGATTTCATAAATAAACTTTCACAAGAAGACAATTACAAGGGCAAACGATTGATCCTTACGCAAGCTTTAGATTTTTCTACGTATGATCTTAGTGAACTATACGCGAAAGGATATACTTTTAGCGGGGAATTTGATGGCAATGGTTATACTATTTCTAATTTAACAATTTCTTCAAGCGGAAATAGTTATGGTCTATTTAGCCAAACTGAAAACGCATTAATACATAATTTAAAATTAGACGGCACACTTTGTTTTAAACTTAACGAAAGTACGTCGGAAATTTTTGCAGGAGCAATTGTAGGACGTGGAGAATTAACTACCATTCAAAATTGTCAGTTGAGCAGTGATTTAAGTTTTCAGACTTATTTGGCAGAGGGCAACTTGCAATACTTGCAATTTACTACAAAATCAACTTTTGGAAGTTTTGCGGGGTGTTTAGAAAATGGCAGCGTACTCAATAGTTGTGTGAATTTAAGTTCCACTGTAGTAGATGAGAAGATTGACAGCCCTACATCAGTAAAGTATGGCGGCATGGTAGGAAGACTTTTTAACTCTTCAGCGCTCTACTGCGTAAATTACGGCAGTCTGACTTATAATGGAAGAAACGCAAGTATAACTTTCTATAATGGTGGCATTGTTGGAGAAGTGGAAGGCTCTATGACTAAAGTTATAAATTGTGCCTTTCATGCAAGTATAAAAGTTGGCGAGATGGAAAACTTGGCAAATGCGATTAACGGCGCAGTTGTAGGCAGAATTTTAGATAATAGCCCAGCGCGGGGGAACCTAGCCTTTGATTATTTTACTTGCGAAAACTCGGCTTTTGGACAAGCGGGCAGTTATACGCTTGTAAGCGAAAATCATGTAGAGCAAGTTAGCAGTTTACCTTTACAATTTTTTATGAATGAAAATAATTGGCACACCCTTTATCCGATTTGGAATTTTGATACTGTATGGATTGTAGGCTCTAATGATGAAAACTCTGTACTCAAGCTTCAATGCTTTGAAAGCTTTGAATATGCTGTTTCCTCGCAATTAGACACTGGCTTAGTTATTAATGATGCATATTTTACTGGCGGTATTGCTAATGAAAACGCTCACGTGTATAGATATAATGATGATGTAATATTGACTTTTAATTTTAAAGATAGCCATAAAGGATATTATCAATTAAGACAAATTTTATTAAATTCCAACGTACTTGCAAACAACCTTTATGAAAGTGAAGCGATTTGCAATATACAAGGTCAAATTTTGGGCTATAAAATAAAGACTAAAGCGTCAAATCTTACCGCAGGGACTTATTCTTTTACCTTAAAACCAATAACTTTTGAGTGCCTAGTCGAAGTCGCTGAGTTTAAAACAAAGGACGACACTTTGGTTATGCCAGGCGATGTCCGTTATTATGGCGGCAGCAATGGTAGTGAAAAACTTAATATCAATCTTACATATGCAAGTGCGCCTCAAACCATAGTTGCAACGGCTAAAATAGGCAGTATTTTCACCTTTCAGAAATGGAAGTTGTATTATTACGGAGATGGCGACTGGGATGAAATAGAGTATAATGGACAAGATTTTATCTATTTAAGCGGAAATTCCAATTTAAAAATAGAATTTGGAACTGCGCCTTTTAATCAACGTTTTAAGCTTGTTGCATTCTTTACAGACACTGAGGCAATACAGGTTAGTTTTAATAAAGATGTAAATATAGAAAGTATAAAATTTTCTGGCATTGAATACGAAAATGTTCCTATACAAGTTTCTTCCTCGGCAAATGTGGAGCTTATGGTTGTAACCAAACCTCATTATCGGATAAGTGAGCAACTCTTTATAGATAGCATTGCAGGTATGTATGGCGAGCAAGGAAGTGTAGATAACCTTGTGCGAAGTAAAGTTACAGATGAAGAGACGGGTGTTACTACTTATATATTTAATATAAATATGCGTTATATTAATACGTATCTTAATAATGCTAAGGAACTGACTTTTAATCTGTTTAGTGAACAGGTACAAAATGAGGGAGAAACAGATTTACTTTGGCTTTGGATTGTAATTCCTATTGTGGGAGTGCTTGCAATAGGAGGCATTGTAACTTTTATTCTTGTAAGAAACTATCGCTATAAACATGGAGCGGGTAAGTTTGGCGGCACTAAAGGTGGCAAAAATAATGGCAAAGGCGGCAAAGAAGACAAGGCTAAAAAGCCCGACTTTAAAGATTTTTATTATTAAAAAAGCATCCTAAAGATGCTTTTTTTTGTTTTTAGAATTTTATTTAATTATAGCCAATTCTTCACTATTGCGTCATTATTGCTTAATTGCATTAGCATAAGTGTTATCTACGCATTTGCTATAATCAGGCTTATATTCTTCTCCAGTTGCACGATTGATAATTTCTACAAGTTTATCAAAAGATTGCTGAGTTAAAACCAAGTCACTGCTCCAAGCTTGAATGCGAGTGTATTGTTCTACTGCAATTTTTAATTCTTCTTCTGTCATACCTGCGAAAGAATTTTTCAAGGCTTTAGCGGCAAGTAGAGAATCTTGAGTTGTAATATAAAGATAGCCTTTATTTACCGCTCTAAGAAATTTTTGTGCACGTTCTGGATTTGCCTTTAAAAAGCTGTCACGTGCTACAAAACAGGTGTATGGTACAAGTCCAGAGTGGTCGCCAACCGCTGAAACTATATGACCAGCATTGTTCTTTTGAAGCGTTGAAGCGGTAGGTTCAAACAATGTACAAAATTCATTGTCAGTTGTTTGGAATTCAGTTGCAATGTTTGCAAATTGAACGTCAGTTCGAAGATTAACTTCGCCAGCTTCTTTATTTGTTCCTATTGTAAGACCTGCTTCTTCAATTACATATTGAAGTGTCATTGCAGGAAGCCCGCCGGCTCTTCCGCCAATTATGGTTTTACCTTTCAGCATATCAAGATTAAATTCATCAATTGTATCTTTGCTGACAATGAAAGAGCCATCTTTTTGCGTTAATTGACCAAATACGACTGGTGCATCCTTGGTAGCTTGCGCGTACACCACTTGTTCAGGGCCAATGAGTGCAACCTCGCAATTGCCACTTAAAAGTACGCTCATAGAAGTATGGCTGCCGTCATTGCTTTCAAGTGTTACATTTAAGCCTTCATCTTCAAAATAGCCTAAGTTTAAAGCCGCATAAAGTGGAGCATAGAAAATACTATGCGTAACTTCATTTATTTTGATGTCGTTTTCACCCTTGCCGCATGCGAAAAACAAGCTGCTGCATAATCCAATCAAAAGGCAAAGTGCAAAAACGGATATTTTTTTAAATATTTGCATTGTTCCTCCTTACAAAAGTTATCTTATGAAATTAAAGGGGAAAGGCGTTACAAAAAAGCCTAAATTACTTGCTTTTTTAAATGGATTTATATATAATTTTAACTGGAGATTAATATGGATAAAAGTTATACGCCTCAGGCTTTTGAAAATGATATTTATAATAACTGGTTGCAAAAAGGATACTTTCATGCTGAAATTGATAAGGATAAAACTCCTTTTACTATTATAATGCCGCCTCCTAATGTTACCAGTAATTTGCACATGGGGCATGCATTTCAAGAAACTATTCAAGATATAATTATTAGGCGCAAACGCATGCAAGGTTATAACGCACTTTGGGTGCCTGGCACTGACCATGCTGCAATCGCTACTGAAAGTATGATTGTTAAAAAGCTTGCAAAAGAGGGGCTTAGTAAAGAGAAACTTGGTAGAGATGCTTTTTCTAAAGTGGTCAAAGACTGGTATAAAGAGTATAAAGGTACTATTATAGACCAGTTTAAAACCATGGGCTTTTCTTGCGATTGGGATAGGCTTGCGTTTACAATGGATGAACAAAACAGCAAAGCAGTTCGCCATGTTTTTGTGCATTTATATAAAAAAGGCTGGATTTATAAAGCAAATCGCATTGTAAACTTTTGTCCACATTGTAAAAGTTCAATTTCCGACGCAGAAGTAGAATTTAAAGAAATTCCCTCATCTTTTTGGCATTTACGCTATAAAATTGAAGGTACAAATGATTACCTTATTCTTGCGACCACTCGTCCTGAAACTATGTTAGGCGATACCGCTGTTGCAGTTAATCCTCAAGATAAAAGATACGCCCATTTAGTAGGGAAGAATGTTATTTTACCGCTGCTTAATAAATCAATTCCAGTAATCGCCGACGATTATGTGGAAATGGACTTCGGTACTGGGGTTGTAAAAATTACGCCTGGACATGACCCTAACGACTTTAAGGTAGGATTAAGACATAATTTACCTGTTATTAATCTTTTGAATGAAGATGGCACTTTAAACAATAATTGTGGAAAATATCAAGGATTAACGCGTGAACAGGCTCGTAAAAGCATTGTTAGCGACCTTGAAAAAGCGGGGGCGCTTGTTAAAATTGAGCCTTATACGCATAATGTAGGTCATTGTGAACGCTGTAAAAATATCATTGAGCCAATGGTGTCTAACCAATGGTGGGTGCGAGTTAAAGAACTCCGCGAGCCAGCAATTAAAGCAGTTGAAGATGATAGAGTGCATTTTGTAGATGAACAGTATAAAAAAAGCTATCTGCATTGGATGAGAAACCTTGAGGACTGGTGTATATCTCGTCAACTTTGGACAGGTCATCAAATACCAGTGTTCAATTGCCAAAATTGTGGTGAGGTTATTGTAGAAATGCAAGACCCTCATGTCTGTCCTAAATGCGCAAGTCATGATTTGAAACAAGAAACCGACACGCTGGACACTTGGTTTAGTTCTGCACTTTGGCCATTGTCAACTCTAGGCTTCCCAGATAAAAAGCAAGACCTTGAATATTTTTATCCTACAAACGTGCTTGTTACCGCACGTGAAATTATCAATCTTTGGGTTGCACGCATGATTTTCAGCGGTCTTGAGTACTATGGTGATGTGCCTTTTAGAGATGTAATTATCAATGGCATAGTTAAAGACGCACAGGGAAGAAAGATGAGCAAAACGCTTGGCAACGGCACTGACCCACGTGAGGTTATAAAGAATTTCGGAGTGGATACTTTGCGTTTTTCGCTTTTTGATGGTATTTCCATTGGCTCCGATTCCAGATTTTCTGAAAAAAAGGTAGAGCTTAGCCGCAATTTTCTAAATAAAGTTTGGCAAGGCAGCCGTTATGTACTTATGCAGCTTGAAGGCAAACAAATAAAAAGCATTCAAGATGTAAAATTAAATCTTGCTGATAAATGGATTATCACGCTTGTTAATGAGCTTATAGCAAGCGTGGACAAAAAGTTCGATAAGTACAATATAGGCCTTGCAGAATCAGAACTTAGTGATTTCTTCTGGACTAAATTCTGTGATTGGTATATAGAGCTTTCGAAAACTGATATGCAAGGGAAGAATAGTGAAGCAACGCTTGCCACTTTAAATCATGTTCTTACAACTCTATTAAAACTTTTGCATCCATTTATACCTTTTATAACTGAAAAGATATATTTGGAACTTCCAAAGCATGAACAAAGCATTATGATTTCGCAATGGCCTAAACAGGATAGAAATTTCAATAAAGAAAAACAGCAAATGGAAGATGTTATTTCAGTTATCAAGGCATTGCGCAATGCTCGTGCGGACAAAAATATTCCAGACAATAAGAAGATTAAAGCATGCATATATTGTTATAGTAAGCGTGAACTTATTGAAAATGCAAAGCAGCAAATTAAAAGGCTTGCACTATTAAATGAACTGGAATTTGTAGATAGCGAAGTGCAATTGCCTCAAAATTCAGTAGTTTTAACTATGAACGAGTTTAAGCTTTGTTTGCCTTTAGAAAACCTTGTAGACAGCGAAAAAGAGAAAGCAAGGCTGGAAAAAGAGATTGCTGCTGTTAGTTTTGAGATTGAACGTTCGTGCAAAATGCTTAGTAACGCGGGCTTTGTAGCAAAAGCACCACAAAATTTGATAGATAATGAAAAAGCCAAACTTGAAAAAAACAATATTTTGCTTAATAAATTAAAGGAAGAATTAAAGGCATTATGAAATATAAAAAATTTAAAGAATTGACGAAAAATCAAAAAATATTTAGAATAATAAACTTATCTTTAATGCTGGCTATATTTATCACATGTATAGCACTTATAATTTATTATGCTATGGGAAATGACCCAGATGGTAAACGTCTTTCTGGAACCATCGTCATATTAGTTGCATGCATAATCCCGTTTATGCTTGAACTAATTTTTAGATTTCGATTTAATTCTGTGATTTTCTTGGGCTATGAAATCTATCTCGCAGTGGCAGGACTTTTTGGTTCTGCGTTCAATGGATATGCACTGATTCCTTGGTTTGATTCCCCAGTCCATGTTTTAATGGGCTATATCATGGCAATGTTAGGTATATTTGTTATTGCAAGGCTAGGCAATTACAAATCCTTTAATCCTTGGCTTGTCGCAGTTTTTTGTGTTTGTTTTTCGCTTGCTGTAGAAGTTGTGTGGGAGATCAGCGAGTGGCTTATTGATAGGGTATGTGGCTCCACCATGCAAGGTACCCCCGTTGAGCCAGATGGCGTACCACTGCTTTGGGATACTATCAAAGATTTGATGTGCAATACGTGCGGAGCAATGTTATTTTTCTTACATTTTGTTTTGGGTAAAAAGACAAAAGTTAATTTAGGCATTCTAGCTATTGAAACCGAGCTTTCTGTCAATAAAATGATAAAACAAGAGAATGAAAAATTAAACTTATCTGAAAATTTTCAATTAGAGGATGAAAGTTTTGAAAAGCAAGATGAAATTGATAAAAAATCCTAATATTTTAGGATTTTTTTTTAAGACAACGTTTAGCCCAATCAAAGGATTGTCATTAAACCATGTCACAAATTGTATCATTTTATTTAGAGATAAAATATGCGCCTTGTTTTAGCGTTAGTTTTTCCAGTTTTGTATGCTTATAATTTAATGCAAACTAAGGCTGCTATAAGGTTGTGTTCTAAAATTGACATATTTTAAATATGATAAAATATGACAAAAAATTTCAAAAAACATACCATCATTTCGCAAGTCCGATATTTTCTTTTGGATTGTTTTACTTCATCTAAATGGAAAATCCTTATAACCAGTTTTCTATTGTTTGTAGGTCTTATAACTGGAATTATTATCGGCGTTAAGTTTAATAGCCATGGCTCCATGAATTTACTTGAAGACTATGCCTTTGTAAGTTTTATAAATACCGGCGTTACCAGTTCTTTTTTTTCTCGACTTTTGTCGCTTTGTTTAATGCTGCTTATTCTTTTTTGTTGTAGTTTTCATAGTTTTTTGTTTCCTTTCGCTGTTATCGTGCTTGCTTTCAGAACTTATTTGTTAGGCTTTAATCTATGTATACTTTTTTTATGTTTTGGTTTGCCTGGTATACTTTTAACTCTTTTCATCATTCTGCCTTGTCAAATTATAATGCTTGCAATTTTGGCTTTATTTTATTTTGTACTTAATAAAATTACCTGTGACTGCCGAATTTTCGGTGGTGGAGTAATGAAAGACAAATTAAAAATAATTCTTATATTCTTATTGCTATTAATTGTTATTTGTCTTTTAGAAACGCTCTTGCTGCTACTTTTTAATGCTAACGTTATTATAGTTATTTAGTGTATAAATTTTTTGTATACGCAAAAACTATTGCTAATGAAAGGAGTAGTTTTTATGAAGCAAAAATTTTTATTTAGTGTTGTCATTTGCTTACTTATTGGTATATGTTTGTCTAGTGTGCCTATGGCAGCGAGTTACACCTATGCTGATGAAGTGGATATAACTTCAAAATCTGCATATCTGATGGATTATTCAAGTGGTCAAGTTTTATATGAAAAAAATGCAACTAGTCACTTGCCCGTTGCTAGTATGGTTAAAATGATGACCATTCTTTTAACGCTTGAAGAGATCGATAGTTCAAATCTAAGTTTAGACACCATGATTACAACGTCAGAGCGTGCTTCAAGTATGGGAGGAAGTCAAGTGTTTATCGACCCATACGTTGAATATAGCGCGCAAGACCTCTTAAAAAGCGTAATTATGGCATCTGCAAACGATGCTTCAGTTGCACTTGCGGAACATATCAGTGGCAGCGAAAAAGCGTTTGTGGATAGAATGAATAAAAAAGCGGCAACCTTAGGCATGAAAGACACAAATTATGTAAATTGTACAGGTCTTCCTGCGCCAGAGCAATACTCTTCAGCTAAAGATAGCGCTATTATTTTACGTGAAGTTACTGGCAATAAAATTTACCATAGCTTTAGCAACATTTGGATGGATGAGCTTGTTCATCCGTCTGGAAGAAAGACTGAACTTGTAAATACAAACAGGCTTATTAGATATTATCAAGGCTGTGACAGTGGCAAAACTGGTTCTACAAACGAAGCTGGATGTTGTTTATCTGCTTCTGCTACGCGAGATGGAATGCGTCTTATTTCGGTTATCGTGGGCGCTGAGAATAGTCAAAAACGTTTTAACGAGTGTTCAAGCTTATTTAATTATGGCTTTGCAAATTTTGAAAATAAGAATATAATAGACTGCGATAAAGTGATTCAAGAAATACCTGTAAGTAAAGGCAAAGAAAGCATGGCAAAGGTATATAGCAAAGAATGCTTTAGTGCTGTAGTTAAAAAAGGGGATAAACTTGAATATAATACAAGTATTCATCTTCCCGAAAAAATTAAAGCACCTCTTAAAAATGGAGATAGTGTAGGGAAAATAACAATTTCAAAAGAGGGGAATATAATAAAGGAAATTGATTTAATTGTAAAAATCGACATTGAAAAATTAGGCTTTAAAGATTGCATTGATAGAGTAGTTGAAAAATGGTAAAAATAAAAAAGCGTTATTGTAACGCTTTTTTTATCACGATTATATATTTTTTTATATTATGATATTATGAAGAAAGTTTTAATTTTTACCAACCAATTATTATACCGTTATCATAATGCAGCGCTCGCAGCGCAAATGTATCCTACTATATCAGATAAGCTTAACAATTTAAATAATTATGATGCTTTGCTTTTGCCAGGTGGTGAGGATATAGAGCCCTCATTATATGGTCAAGATAATTTTGCAAGCCGTGGTATTGATAGGCAATTAGACGAAAAATCTATTGAAGCGTTTTTGCATTTTTTTCATCATGAAAAGCCTGTACTTGGCATTTGTAAAGGTTTACAAATAATAAATGTAGCCCTCAAAGGCACGCTAATTCAAGATATACCTAACCATATGTGTACGGATAGCGACAATGCTCACATTGTTAAAATGCAAGCGAAAAATTGTTTTTTTGATAAGTGCCCAAGTGATTTTTACGTTAATTCCTTTCATCATCAAGCCATAGACGTTTTAGGAAAAGACCTATTCATTACTTTTACGGCACCAGACGGCATAATTGAGGGGATTCAGCATAAAATAAGGCCTGTAGCAGCAGTACAATGGCACCCAGAACGTCTAAAGGGCGGAATGAAGATATTTCAAACTTTTAACAATTTGATTTAAAAAGCATATATATTTTTATGGCATATAATAGAAAAAAAGCAGTGGAGTATGCACGAGCATGGGCTCTTTCTGCAAACCCTCAATTTTATCATTTTGGAGGGATAGGTGGAGATTGTACAAATTACATCTCTCAATGTTTTTTGGCTGGCGGCGCTAAAATGAATTATAATCAAGACAATGGTTGGTATTATATTAATTCCTATAAGCGTTCGCCAAGCTGGACTAGTGTGGAAGCGTTATACAAGTTTCTTAATACTCATAGCGAGGGCACACTTCATGGTCGCAAACAAGCTATTAATCAACTGGAAATAGGTGATATTATACAGCTTCGGCAAAATAAATATACTTTTAATCATACTCTTATAATCACGAAAATAGTAAATGGTCAGATATTTGTATGTGCACACTCTTTTGACGCCCTTGATAAACCACTTCGTAATTATTCTTTTATAGAGGCAAGAGGGCTTCACATTGAAATTTAATGATAGTTATTTATAATTTACAAAAATAAAAAAGCAACTTTTTTAAGTTGCTTTTTTGTACTCCTAAACGTTGAGGAGTCTTAAAATCTTGCCGTTGATTAACATGCAAATTAAGTCGCAAATCCATACGATTGTGAATCCGAATAATAAACGGATTAAACCAGCAACGATTTTACCTTCTTTGAATCTGGTAAGCGCACCAAGGATCCAAGCTGTAAATGGAATAATTGCAAGAATTAAACTTACAATGTATCCAAGTCCAAAATAATCTTTACTTGTTTTCTTTGCCATATTTCTTTCTCCTTTCAATCTAAATATACTATATAATGATAAAATTTGCAAACGATTTAACTAAAATTATTGAATATTTTGTAATATTTTAGCTTAATCGTCTTAAATACACGTTCATTTTAGAAACTTGATTGATTTGATTATTTATTGATTGCTCAGTTAGCGTTTTTAGCGGTTCACATACTTCAAATTTGAGTAGATTTTTGCCGATATTAATTCCGCCTTCATGGTGAGGAATCATTTCTGTCAAAAAGTCAATATTGACATTATTCCCGCTTTGAGAAGCTGACATTTTTGCAATCATTTTATTGTAAGCTTCTTCATATCCTTTTTCATAAAGCATTACATCGCGTGGTGAGTTTTCTTGCGTGCATGTGTCTTTCAAGGTGTTTAAAGTTTCAAGATTAGCTTTAGCTTCTGCTATCATTTGGCGAGCAAGCTCTTCAAGTTCTACATCAGTTGTAAATTTCAATATATTCTCAGCCATTTTAATTTCAGCTTCATGATGCGGTATTATACGATTTATATAATTTTGTGCAATGCAGTCAGTTGCAGTTACGGCTTCCATACTTTTGCGCATTTCTTCAAAGATTATGTAAAAAGTTTCTATGTATTCTTTTGTGTTTTCACTCATTTTTATTATTTTAAACATGTTATTCTCCCCAATTATTTTCTATTCTCTAAAATTTAATTATGTGAAGTGATTTATTTGCTTTATATTTGTTTTTTTATTATAATACACTTAAAGGAGAAATAAATGGACTGCATTTTTTGCAAAATTATTAAAGGAGAAATCCCTTGTTATAAAATTTATGAAGATGAGTTTACACTTGCTTTTTTGGATATAGCAAATGATCTGCCAGGTCACACATTAGTTATACCTAAAAAACACGTTCATAATATTTTAGATTGTCCAAACTCCATGCTTCATCATGTAATGGATTCAGTAAAATTAATAAGCAAGCATTATGTGGAAGATTTGGGCTATGATAGTGTCAATCTTTCCAATGTCAACGAACTTGTTCCACATTTTCATATTCATATATATCCTCGTAAAAAGGGGGATGGTTTTGTATTACACGAAGATGCAAAAAACTCTGGTGCTGACATGGATAAAATATGCAAGGAATTAAAGCTATGAAGAATATAACACTTTATACAGATGGAGCGTGCTCTGGCAATCCTGGGCTTGGCGGCTACGCAGGTATTCTTATCTATCAAGGACGACAAAAAATTGTGTCAGGCGGCGAGAAAGATACTACTAATAATCGTATGGAACTTATGGCAGTGATTGCTTCGCTTGAGAAACTTAAAGAGCCTTGCCAGGTGGATATATACAGCGACTCAGCCTATGTCGTCAATGCATTTTTGCAGGGCTGGTTGGAGTCGTGGCAAAAAAACAATTGGAAAACAAGTACAAAAAATAAAGTTTTAAATGAGGATTTATGGAGGCGACTATTGGCTCTTTCCAATACACATAAAATAAATTGGCATAAAGTTAAAGGGCATGCAGATAACGAGCTTAACAATCGTTGTGACGAACTTGCAAGAGGAGAAATTGAAATTCTTCGAAAACAATATGATGCTTGACAATTTTAGTACATTTATATATAATAAATTTGAGGTAAATATGAATAACACAGCAAAAACATATTTTCAGGTATTAAGCATAGTATCGCTTGTCGTAGGCATATTATTTTGTTTGACAATTTTGGGGTGCATAATAGGCGTGCCTTTGATTATTGGCTCAAACAAAATGCGTGAAGCACAAAGCATGAACGAGCAGCAATTAATTTACAATCGAACTACGCTTTTTGCATGGGGAATTTTTATGGCAATCGCTTTCAGCGGTTCAATAGTTTGTCTTGTGCTTGTGCTTATCTTTGCAATACAAGTTAATGATTACATTTTGTCTTTAGAAAAAGGCGTTAATGAATCAGAGAAATCTTTCACCGAAAATGTGAAAGAAGGTGCTCAAAAAATAGTCGACAATGTCAAAGATGCCTTTACTTCATCAAAAACCAAAATAGATAAAGAATATGAAGAAATTTCGGTAAAATTGTCAAAATTGAAACAACTGAAAGATGAGGGACTTCTATCGCAAGAAGAGTACGAAAAGCTTCGCAAAGAGTACGTTAATAAATTATAAAAAATCATAGCTGAAACTATGATTTTTTTAGTCAATATTAATCAGTTTTTCATAGATGCTTTCATAAATTTCTGGTGCACTAGTTTTCCATTTATGAATAGCTTCATTTGCAGATTGGCGAGTGGGAGCTTTAATTTTAAGTTCAAACATTGGCACTGTGATTAATGGTTCATATATGCGTAAAATTATATTATAAGAGCCGTCATCGTTTTTATTATAAGTTGAAGTATATTCTTGTGCGGACTTTACATTCAATTTATTCAGTTGTAGGTATTGAGAGATGTTTTCTCTAAGCGAAAAAGGAATACGTCTATATAGATATGAAAGGCACTCTCTTCCCTCATAGGTGAGGGCAAAAAGCTCTTTTCCGTCTTCCACATTGCCAATTTTATATAAAAGCTTGGACTCGGTCAGTTCATGAATGATCGCTTTGCAGTCCATGTAATTCTTAATCCAATCATTTTTAACAGAACAAATATCCAAAATGGAGTCCTCAGTTAGTGGAATTTCCATCTTTTCGAGCACACATAGCATAACTAGCTTATCTAACACAATTTGTTCTTTATCTGTAAGTATTTTATCCATTTTCAATATTTTAACATTATTTATCAAAAGTTGCAAACTATTTTGTTAAGAATTTGTTTTGTTATTTATCATAAATGTGATAAAATTAATTTTAAGAGGTTGAAAATGACGGAAGGAAGTAAAAATTCATTGGAAAAATTTATTGCAGCATGTGATGAGCTTATTACTTGTAAGTTTTTGGTTGCTGAAAGCAAAATAGAAAAAATTCTTGCATGCCTTGCTGAAACTCCGCCTGTTTATGAGCTTGTTTCTGAATGTATGGAACAATTTAATCGTGATCGAGAAATTTCAAAGGCCTTTGTGCAAGACTCGAAAGGCAACTATATGTGTCTTATGCCAAAAGAAGAGTATAAAATAATTGCTTTAACTTTTTGCATGCTTGCAGACATCAATGCAGATCGTATTGATTTCACTGATTATGTTAAACGATTTTTTGATAATGGAGAGGGGATATCACCATTTAAAAATTTTATCTCAACTATGATATTACCTTTTAGAAACTTAATATGTGAGGCATTTGGCTATCCTACAATTGAGCTTTCTGAAAAAATAGTAATGGCACCTATTGATAAAGTAGAAGAGGAAGAAAATCAAGTGGCAGTGATGCCTGAAAGGCAGCTTTCCGATGGTGAGCAACTTGCAAAAGTGTGTGAAGTATCTAAACGCATTGTCGCTCAAATTTTACAGGAGCTTGAGCCTTACAGACGTGACCGACATGTAGACGATTTAAAGTCCATTTGTTATGCACTTATCATGGCTTGTGAGGACCAAGATTTTGATTGTTTAAGAGGGCTGACGATTGGTCTTAAATATGCAAGCAAAGGAGTTAGGGCAATCAAATTTTTGGTACGTGAACTCGATGAAAATGTAGAGGAGTACTTAGTTAAACTTACCGACTTAAACAATTAAACATATTATTAGACAAATAAAAGCTGCTAGTAAGGCATGAGTAAACTTTTGAAGTACAAAAAGCCTTACTGGCATTTTTATTTTTTCGAGAAATGTTAAAGATTGAAGCATAGTTGATATTCCACCAAAACTAATTACAAACGTTGCAGCAACTATGTTAAAGAGCCAGCTTATGCCTTGTGAAAGATCTAGGCAGCCTTTTGTAATTTCTATAAGTCCGCTTGTAAATGCTGCTAAGTCCTTTGGCAGAAGACTTATAATAGGGGTTAATGAAGTAATGATAACGAAAAAAATGGCTATTATCAGTCCTACTGAGATTATGGAAAGTGCACTATCTACAATCATTGTATTTAAATCTGAGTTTTGCTTTTTTGCTTCCATTTGTGGAGATAACTCTTCCAGTTTGATTTTTCTATATAAAAAACCATTTAAAAAAGCGGCCAGTATGTGGGCTATAAATATAATATAGCCAGAAAAAGCACTATGAAACATGCCAGCACCCACAGCCCCAATAATAAACATTGGGCCAGAAGTAGAACAAAAACTTGTCATTCTGGCAGCTTCGCTTCGAGAAATTTTTTTAGAAAGATAAAGGTCGCAGGTCATCTTGGCACCCACGGGGTAGCCCGAAATCATGCTCATTAAAAACACGTATCCGCTTGTGCCGCTAGTATTAAAAAGCTTTTGCATAGGCGAGGAAAAGCGATTTGCAAACCTTTCTATGACGCCGAGTGAGGATAATATTTTAGAAAAGAATATAAAGGCAAGAAGGCTGGGAAGTACATTTGCAGCCCACGCATTTAGTCCTGCAAGCGTTACTTTAATATATAGGCTTGGAAAAATAACGATATTTATTATTATATAACAAATGAATATTGTCAGAAAAATTTTATATTTTTTCAAAAAGCACCTCTAATAATTTGACAGCGCAAGTTTGGATTTTGTATACTTATAATGCATTACTTGTCCAAATATTTTATTATTTTAAGAAGGTAAATATGAAAATTAAAAAGTTATATAAAAAGGCTCGCGCTTTAGGCAAAAGTATTGTCTATCCCGAGGCGGCTTTTAGTGATAGAACTATTGAAGCAATCAAATATGTTCATAAAAAGAAAATTGCAAAACCTATATTAATAGGCGACGAAAGTGCTCTTGCAATTCGTGATAAAGCGCTTATCAATGAGCAAATTATAAATCCTAAAACTTTCCAAAAGACAAACGAATTTGCACGTGCACTCTATATAAAACGCAAGGATAAAGGTATGACTTTGGAGGAAGCTGAAAAACTTATTTTAGACCCTTATTATTTTGCGACTATGCTCGTTCAAGAGGGCTATGCGGATGGCATGGTGGCAGGAGCAGAGTGTAGCACAGCAAATGCTATAAGACCAGCTCTTCAAATCATTAAAGCTAAAAAGAAAAATGGTCGCGTGTCCTCTTGTTTCTTAATTCATGGAGATAACAAATTTTTAAAGGATAAACAAATTTTGCTTGCTGATTGCGGGCTTATAATAGACCCTAGCGCAGATGAGCTTGTGGAGATTGCTAAGTCTAGCGTGCTCACTTATGAAGCGCTGGGTTTGCAAAATCCCAAAGTCGCATTTCTGTCCTATTCTACACATGGAAGTGCAAGCGGACAAAGTGTGGAAAAGGTGCGCACTGCGACAGCAAAATTTAAAAAACTTGAAATTCCGTGCGACGGAGAACTGCAATTGGACGCGGCATTGGTTCCAACTGTGGCAAAACATAAATGTCCAGATAGCCCGCTTGAAGGGGATGCTAACATTCTTATAATGCCGAATTTGGATACAGGAAACATAGTTTCCAAAGCCATTCAATATTTTGGCGGACTGAAAGCAACGGGGCCTATACTTCAAGGGCTTAAAAAGCCAATCAACGACCTTTCTAGAGGTTGCACAGCAGAAGATATCATAACAATGACAGCGATAACAGTGCTGCAATGTGAGGAGGATAAATAAATGAAAATTTTAGTATTAAATGCAGGAAGTTCATCATTAAAGTTTCAACTCTTAGACAATGATAAACTTATAGCAAAGGGTAATTGTGAAAAGATAGGTATAGAAGGCTCTTCAATAACATTAAAATCTAACGGTAAGGCGGACACAGTTGTAGTTAAGCTTCCTAATCATGAAGAGGCAATGAAGCAGGTGCTTAAAATGCTTTGTCTTAAAAAGAATAAAATAATTTCTTCACTTGAAGAGATTGACGCGGTAGGTCACCGCGTACTTCATGGTGGCGAAAAGTTTAAAAAGTCCACTCTTATAAATGATAAGGTTTTAAAAGAACTTAAAAAGCTTATTCCACTAGGGCCACTTCATCAGCCAGCAAACATACAGGGAATAGAAGCTTGCATGAGTTTAATGCCAGGCGTGCCTCAAGTCGCAGTTTTTGATACCGAATTTCATACAAGCATGCCAGACTATGCATACAGATATGCAATACCAAAAGAAGCCTATATAAAATGGGGAATTAGAAGATATGGCTTTCATGGCACGAGTCATAAATATATTGCAGGCGAACTTGAAAAACTTATGGGAAAGAAAGGGAAATTCATCATTTGCCATATTGGCAATGGTTCTTCTGTGTCTGCTGTAAAAAATGGCAAGTGTATAGATACTTCAATGGGTTTCACTCCACTTGAGGGGCTTGTAATGGGCACTCGCTCTGGCGATATTGATCCTGCTGTTTTAGAGCGTATTATGGATGAAACAGGCAAAAATATCCATGAGGCAATAACTTATCTTAATAAAGAGAGCGGGCTTTTAGGCGTAAGTGGAGTTTCAAGCGATTTGCGTGACCTAGACAAGGCTGCACAGACAAATAAAGATGCAAGACTTGCACTTAATATGCTTTGTTATCGAGTTAAAAAATATATCGGTCAATATGTGGCGGCACTCAACGGCGTGGATGCAATTGCCTTTACTGCTGGTGGCGGGGAGAATGGTCCAGAATTACGCCAGCCAATTATTGAAGGTCTTGACTGGCTAGGGATTACTATCGATAAAGATAAGAATTATAATTTTAAACGTGGAGAAGTTTGTGACATCACTGGAAAAAACTCTCGCACTAAGATTTACGTAATTCCAACTGATGAAGAACTTATGATTGCGCGTGACACTCGTAACATAGTTGAAACATTAAATGAGAAAAAATAGAAAATTACTTGACAATATATTACAAAGTATTTATAATATAAGAGTTAGAAATTAAAGGAGGAAGAAAATGGCTGTTCCAAAGGGTAAAGTATCCAAAGCAAGAAGAAATTCAAGAAATTCAGCAAATTTTAAGGCAACTGCTCCTACTCTAGTAGAGTGCCCAAAGTGTCATGAACTTAAGGCAGCGCACAAAGTTTGTCCAAAGTGCGGTACTTATAAAAATGAAACTATTGTTGATACTGAAAAGAAATCTAAATAAAAACACATGCCTAACTTAATTAGTTAGGCTGTTTTTTTATTGATTCAACTTTATTTTTTATATATTTTATAAGCGATTTCGCATACTAGTACAATTTCTAGTTGTTATGCAATGCATACTAGTACTATATATAGAAAGTTGTGCTATTTTACTAAATTTTTGTCTTAACGTTAATTTTCTTTACAAATGGCTATCATTTTTGATAAAATCTTAAAGATGAGGTGAAAAGGTGAAAATAGTTGTTGACGCTTTTGGTGGCGATAATGCACCGATTGAAATTATAGAGGGCGCAATTCTTGCCCTTAATAAGCATAAGGATTTGGAAATTATACTATGTGGCGACGAGGCTAAGATTAAAGATATTTTAAATGGCCGCACGCAACGTATTGAAATATCTCATGCACCAGACGTCATATCTAATCATGATGTTCCAACCGATGCTATTCGTCATAAAAAGGACTCCTCTTTGGTACGGGCTTTTGATATACTTAAAGAGCGCGAGGATGTCGTAGGACTTGTTTCCGCGGGAAGTACAGGGGCGATACTGACGGGTGCAATTATGAAAATAGGCAGAATTAAAGGTATTTCACGTCCAGCACTTGCGCCTATCTTACCAACCAAAAAAGATAATGATGTCATTATTATTGACAGCGGCGCAAACGTTGATTGTAAAAGCATAAACCTGATACATTTCGCGCTTATGGGCAGTGCATATTATTCAATTAGATATAACAGAGAAAACCCTCGTGTAGCCTTACTTAGCAACGGCGCGGAAGAGGGCAAGGGTAACGAACTTACTAAAGAAGTTTATCCTTTAATGCAAAGCGCACCAATTAATTTTATAGGCAATCGAGAGGGGAGCGATTTTATGAGTGGTGATGTTGATGTCATGGTGGCTGATGGCTTTGCTGCTAATGCACTTTTAAAAGGCACAGAAGGGGCGGTTGCTGCAGTACTTTCCATACTCAAACATAGCATAAAATCGCATTTTTCAAGTAAGATTGGTTACCTATTTATGAAGCCTACTTTTAAAGATATTAAAAATAGGGTTGATGTTCAGTCTAAGCATGGAGGCGCTCCATTTCTTGGCGTAAAGAAATTGGTGGTAAAAAATCATGGCTCTTGCAAAAGATACAATATTCTTGCTTCCATTGAGCAAACTATGTTACTTCACGATAAAAAACTAAACGAAAGAATTGAAGAGGCTATTTTAAAATTGAGTGAGGTACAAGGTGAGTAAATTAGATTATGATTTTAAAAATGTACAATTATTGCAGCGAGCGATGACTCATTCTTCTAAATCAGATCAAAATTATGAGCGTTTAGAATTCCTTGGTGATGGAATTTTGGATTTTGTCGTCGGTGAATATCTTTTTAAGCATTGCGGTGAGGATGAGGGCAGTTTGACGGTTAAGCGTTCACACTTTGTTTCGGAAAATTATCTTTGCGGAGTCTTTGATGAGTTGGAACTACGCGAAATGGTGAGTCTTGGCAAAAGTTATAAAGGTGAAATATCTAAAGCGATAAAAGGCGATATTGTCGAAGCTTTAATTGCAGCAATATATCTTGATAGTGATATTAAAACCGTTACTAAATTCATAGAGAAACATTTTCATCTTGAAAACTTTAGGTCAATTAAAGATGATAATTATAAATCGCAATTGCAAGAGCTTATCCAAGCAAATTTTAAATGTAAAATGAGCTATAAAACGGAGGCTGACAGTAATGGCTTTGTGGCGTATTTCTATATGGATGAAGATAAAATTTCTAATGGAAAGGGTGCCTCCAAATTGGAGGCAGAGCAAGAGGCCGCCAAATGCGCAATAAAAAAACTTTTTGTTAATGTAAATAAATGAAAATCTTTGGCTAAATTTACAATTTATGCTAAAATCAAATTAGAGGAAACTTATGATATTTAAAAAAATAGAAATGGTAGGCTTTAAGTCCTTTGCCGATAGAACTGTGATTGAATTTAATGATAATTTTACAGCCATAGTAGGCCCTAATGGTTGCGGCAAAAGCAATGTTTCAGATGCTATTCGTTGGGTTCTTGGTGAGCAGAGCCCTAAATCTTTGCGTGGCGATAGCATGCAAGATGTCATTTTTAACGGTACCGAAAAGCGTAAAAGCTTGTCTTATTGCGAAGTTACGCTTACTTTTGACAACTCTACAAGATTTTTTAACTTCGACTATGATGAGCTTGCAATTACGCGTAAACTCTATCGTTCTGGCGAAAGTGAATATCTGATCAATCGTAACACATGTCATCTTCGCGATATAACCAATCTTTTGTATAATAGTGGTCTTGGTAAAAATGGCTACTCAGTTGTAAGCCAAGGTAAAGTGACGGAGCTTGTGGATGCTAAACCAGAAAATCGTCGTGCTATGTTTGAGGACGCCGCTGGTATCAGTAAATATAAAAACGACAAAAGAGAAGCAGAGCGCAAACTGGAGCGTACTCGCGATAATCTTACACGTGTAAATGATATCATCAGTGAAATTGAAAGGCAGATGGGGCCTTTAAAAAAACAAGCAGAAAATGCAAAGAAATATCTTGAATATAAGGGTGTACTTAAAGACTTAGAAATCAATGCGTACATATATCAATATGAAAATGCAAGCGATATAAAAGAAAAAATCAATCAAAAACTTGCAGCGATAGGAGAGGAGCTTGAACTTCGCCAAAATGAATATGATAAAAGCGCACAAGAGTATGATAAAAGCATGCTTGAACTTACCAATTTTGATAAAATTTTGGCGTCATTAAACGACAGCATTTTAGATTTAACAATCAGTCTTGAAAAGCAAGAAAGCGAAACTAAAATAGCAAGAGAACGTATTAATTACACTCACAAAGAAACAGACAGATTAAATCTTGATAGGACAAACTCAAAAACAGCTCTTGAAATTTGCGAGCAGCAAAAACTAGCAAAAGAAAAACAACTTGCAAATATTGAAAGTACTTTAGACGCACTCGAGAGTTCCTTTACTGAGCTTAGTGATAAATATAGTGAACTTGCAAATCAGCTTTCAATTAGTGAGGATGAAGCAGGGCAATCGCAGCAAAAAGTTATTGAAACACTTGGTAGTTTGTCGGATATTAAATCTAGCGCCACAAAACTTACCACTGAAAAAGACATACTTTCGCAAAATTTGACAAATCTTAAAAATGATATTGAAAATTTGAACTTCAAAAAACAAGAGTCGCAAGAAGAACTCAAGTTTGCAAAAAATAGCGTTGATAATTTAAATGTTAAGTTAAATGAACTTAAAAACAGCTTGCAAGAGCTTGTAAGCAGCCAATATCTTGAAGAGCAGAAATTAAAAGCTTTAGAAAATGAAAAAGCAAATAATATAACTCAAGTCAAAGTATTTGAAAACAGAAGAAAGTTGCTTTCTGATCTTCAAACAGAGTATGAAGGCTATTCCTATGCCATTAAAAAGCTTTTAAAGGAAAGCGAACGTAATCAATCTATTAAAAATAAGATTGTGGGTGTGGTAGCATCGCTTATTAAAGCACCTCAAAAGTTTGAAACAGCAATAGAAGTCGCACTTGGTGGTGCCGTTCAAAATGTAATTACTTACGATGAAGAAGGCGCTAAAAATTTGATTTCATATTTAAAAGAAAATCAGTTTGGTAGAGCTACCTTTTTGCCAATAACCTCAATGAAAAGACGTGACCTTGATAAAAAATTATTGCAAAATAGGTCTGGCGTTTTTGGTGTAGCAAGTGAACTTTGTGACTATGATTCAAAGATCGATAATGTAGTAAGCAACCTACTTGGAAGCACTGTAATCGTTGACAATCTCAACACGGCAGTTTCTCTTGCAAAGGAAATGCGCTATACCTTTAGAATTGTCACTTTAGAGGGGGATATAGTCAATCCTCAAGGCTCGCTTACAGGTGGAAGCAAGAAAACGGAATCAGTTAACCTTATGGGGCGTGAGCGCGAAATAGAAACTCTTGGCAAGGAAATTGCCTCGCTTCAAGCCAGAGCGATTGAAATTGACAACGATTTCAAAACTTTAACTATAAGCTTTAATGAAAAGAAGAATAAAATTGAAAGTTTGAATAATGAAAGAAATACTTTAGAAATAGAACTTGCAAAAGAGCTGGAAAAAGTTAATCGTTATGAAAATATTTTGGCGGAAAATGAAGATAATTTAAAAGTTAGTGAAATGGAGGCTCAGTCCGTTCAAAACAAGCTTAAACTTATAGATGAAGATTTATCACGCACACAAAAAATGGAATCCGCACTCAGTGGAAATAAAGTTGATGCAGATGAACTTATAAAAGAAAAGCGCGAAAAGTTTGCAGCTTTACGAGTAGAGCGCGACAAAATTAATGAGAATATTTTGACAGTAAAAGTTGAAATCGCTTCAAATAAAGCCAATAAAGCTTCTATACAAAATGAACTTGAACGCTTAGTGGAAGAAATAGAAAAACAAAAAATAAATATTGTAAGAATTGATGAACAGATTGCAAAAAATACTGAATTTATTGATAGTGCTGAAAACATGATTAAAGAAAAACTTGCGTCAGCACCATCATCAGCTCAAAAAATCAAACTTCAAGAAGCGATGACAAGACGTAGCAAGATTGAAAATGAAAAAATTGAACTGTCTACTAAAATCAAGCAACTAGATGGCTTGAAAACTGAAATTATGGAAAACATTTCACGTATCAATGATAAAAAATTCCGCGAAGAGATGAACTTACAAAAAGTGGATACAGAACTTGAGCAAATGCAAGAACGTATCTATGAAGAATACTCGCTCGTTTATTCAGACTGTCTTGAACATCGTCGACCAGACTTTGACATCAATATTGCTATGCCAGAGATAAACAAACTTAAAAAGGATATTTCTTCGCTTGGCTATGTCAATGTTAACGCAATTGAGGACTGCAAAGTGCTGCTTGAGCGCTATGAAGACCTTTCCTCTCAATGTGAAGATCTTCAAAAGGCAGAAGCGGATTTAACTAAGATTATTAAAGACCTTTCTTCTATCATGATAGAAAAGTTTAATAACGAACTAGATCGAATTAATGAAAGTTTCAAATTGACTTTCCGTGAATTATTCGGAGGAGGAACTGCTAAGCTTGCCCTAAGCAACGAAGAGGAACCTCTTGACTCGGGTGTGGAAATTTTTGCTCAACCTCCCGGAAAGAAAATTCAAAACATGACACTTCTTTCTGGTGGAGAAAAATCATTGACCGCTATGGCTGTGATTTTCGCTATACTTCGAATTAAACCTCTTCCATTCTGTCTTTTTGACGAGGTGGAAGCAGCGCTTGATGACTCAAACGTTGAAATCGTGGATAAATATCTTAAAAAATTATCTACTGACACTCAATTTATTCTTATTACTCATAAAAAGCCAACGATGGAGTATGCAGAAGCACTCTTTGGTGTTACTATGGAGGAAAAAGGTGTAAGTAAGATAGTTTCTGTTAAGCTTTCAGACGCTATTAAACATGCTCAGGAGGGCTAATATGGGAATTTTTAAAAAAATTAGACAGGCGTTATCTAAAACTCGCGAGGCTTTCTCTCGCAGAATTGATGCAATGCTTAGCCATGGAGAACTCGATGACGACTTTTATGACGAGCTTTGCGATGTCCTTATTTCTTGCGATATAGGAGTGCGGACAAGTATGGAACTTGTAGATGCTTTGCGTATAAAAGCAAGAAAGACCAAACTTAGGACAAGTGAAGATGTCAAAACAGCACTAAAAGAGATTTTAACTGAAAACTTTAACAGTCTTTCAAAAATCGAGATTGAATATCCCGCTATTATTACTATAATTGGAGTCAATGGCGTGGGTAAAACTACAACAATTGGCAAGCTTGCCTCATTTTTCAAAAGTCAAAAGAAAGAGGTCACATTAGTGGCAGGGGATACGTTTCGTGCCGCCGCCGCTGACCAGCTTTCTATGTGGGCAGAGCGAACTAAGACTAGAATAATCAAGCAAGCTGAAGGCGCGGATGCCGCCGCTGTAGTTTTTGATGGAATTTCCAGCGCTAAAGCGAAGCATACAGACGTGTTATTAGTGGATACAGCAGGTCGTCTTCACACTAAAACCAATTTGATGGAAGAGCTTAAAAAAATTGATAAAATCATAACTCGTGAATACCCCGAGGCACATAAATATAACTTTATTGTGCTAGATGCCACCACTGGACAAAATGCTTTATCGCAAATTCAAGCTTTTGACGAGTTTGCGCATATTGACGGAATTATATTAACTAAACTTGATGGAACAGCCAAAGGCGGAGTTATTGTTTCAATTGAAAAGGATTATCATCTGCCAGTTGTCTTTGTAGGTGTAGGCGAAGGAAAAGAAGATTTAGAGCTTTTTGACAGCAAGGACTTTGTAGAAAATTTATTCTAAAAAATTCCATAACATTTATTTTAAATCCATGAATTTACTCATGGATTTTTTGTGTCCAAGCAAAATTCGTGTTTATTCGACATATATATATTCAAGCGGAACGCCCGCACAAGGAGATATATATGATTTATGAAAGTTTGTCTGTTTTTACTTCAAAAATTTACTACTTTACATCGTTTGTAAATAGTGCACAAGGATTTGCTAAACCTTTGACTAAAGAACAAGAAATTGATTATTTCAATAAATTCAAACAAGGGGACATAAATGCTCGCGATACTTTGGTAAATCATAATCTTAGACTTGTCGCACATATTGTTAAAAAATTTCATGGAGCTTTTGAAGTTGACGACATGATTTCAGTGGGTACAATTGGGCTTATGAAAGCTGTAGATAGTTTTGATTATAATAAAGGGGTTAAATTTGCCACTTATGCCTCACGTTGCATAGAAAATGAAATTCTAATGTTAATACGATCTAATAAAAGACATAAAGATATTATGTCCCTTAGCACACCAGTGGTTCAAGGCAACGATAAAGATGAGGTTTTGTTAGAGGATGTTATTGCTGCCGAAGATGATGACGATATAATGAACTCAGCCGAAGTCAGTTTTATGATGGATAAAGTCTATGAAGTGATTGAAAAAAATCTAAATAAAACAGAACAGCTTGTATTAACCTATCGTTATGGCCTGCATGGAAAGGACTGTTTGCCTCAGCGAGAAATTGCTAAGATGCTGGGTTTATCCCGTTCATATATATCTAGAATTGAAAACAAAGCTATGGAAATTTTGCAAAAACAAATGAATAGTGAAAAATTTAATAAAAAATAATAACATTTGCTGTTAATTTGTTTGCAATTTGTTTTAAATATCTCTATACTAAAAATAAAGGTATAAATAAATTGCAAAAAGAAGAGTTTTATGGGATTGTAGAAAAATTGATATTACCTCTCTTCACTGGTTCCTTTGTAGGCGGTGAGGAGATTTCTTCTGCGCGTGATAACGAAGTGGCTTATGGTAAAAATAATTCACTTTTAATTAAACCTAGTAAAGCATGTGAATACCGCATCATTCTTAGGCGCGGGCAACCTTTTAAAACTTTTGAACTTAATCTGTTAAAGTCGATTATAAGTGCGATTAATGATATTTCAGAGCTTGAAATTACGGATGAAAATTATGTTAAAACCTTGCAAGGGTATGCAATAGAAAAAGCAATTTGCTCTAGCATTACTGATGATGTCACCTCACAGACTTTAATGGGAGTGGTTTCTGAACTTGCTCGTTGGGGCAATCGTACTTATGAAGGAAAGAAAGTAGAACTCGGGTTAATTATCTCGGAAAGTATAAATGTCAGTTCTGGACTTCATTATTCTGAGATCTTTGATAAAGACTTCTTTGCACTGCTTTCAGATGGTCGACAAAGTTTTGTAGAAGTGGATAAATCAGGTTATTTACAAGGCTATGTTCAACTTGACAGCATGAAAAAATTTGCAACTATTGCGCCACGTGAATATGAATTAATCGCTCGCTATTGCAATGATAGAAGAGTGGGCGTTATTCTTACAGAAAATGGCGAAGTGTTAATCTTTAAAAATCGACAACTACTTTTTTCAAAAAGGCGTGGAATTTGGAATGTTTATTCTCATGATGAAGCAATTCAGTTGCTTTCTTCTCGTGGAAGCCACTCCTCAAAAGATATAAGAAAGTCCATTTATTATACGGCGCTTGATTGTGCATTTGCTTACAGCGGTGGAATAATTGTGTATCTAAGTAAAGATATGGCAGAAAGTGCACTTGTTCATATCAATGCTCATGACATCTTAGATGAAAAATATTATGAAGTTAAAAAGAAAATCGAAATAGAAAATGCAAGCAAACTTTATAATCTTCAAAATTTGTCCTCAGTTGAAAAGCTGTACGCAGCACCTTATGAACAGTTTTTAGTAGAACAGCGCTGTTATAAATCGCAATGCCTACGAAAAATTATCAATGGAAAGAACTTCAATGAGCTTAATCGAAAACTTCGACAGGAGCTTGTATCCATGGATGGAGCGACGATTGTGGATTTTGATGGTACAATTATTGCAGTAGGCGCAATTTTAAAAATAGAAGCTGGAAGTGAGGGTGGTGGACGCCTTGCTGCAACTACAACGCTTGCACGATATGGAAACTCCATAAAAATCTCACAAGATGGAGTTATTCAAGCGTTTTATGCCGATCGTTCTGGCAAAATGAAAAACCTATTTAATGTGGGCTAAACAAGTGGCAAAAGCCACTTGTTTTTGTGCATTGACAAAACTTAATAATTATGCTAATATGAACATATGAAAGAAAATGTAGAACAAAACAAAAATGCAATGCTTAAAAAAACGCATTCGGCTTTAAAAATTACAGCCATTAGTTTGTCAGCTTTGGTGGCTGCTCTTGGAATGGGCACTGGCATTTACGTACTATCTTCTATTAAAAATAATAAAAACAATAATATTCTGCCTTCGATAGCACAAGTGCAAGAATTTTATCGTGAAATTGGTTGTAATACCGCGTATGCCGATAACTCAAGTCGTATGTTTTTATTTACAAACAAACCTTTTAGAATGAGCGTACCAAGTAAGCCGGTGAAAGTAAACATAAATTTAGGTGAGCTTAATGACGAGCAAAAACAAATGTTCATTGTTGGCACACAAGAGATAAATGAGATTTTTGACAATATTAATCCTGCCTATGAATTTCAAGTAAATTTTAATCCTACAAAAGAGGATTTAAACGACAAAAATAATTTGGATATTTATTATTTAAGTAGCGAACTTATTGAAAAAGCGGAACAGGAAGAGCATCTTCTTGGCGGACAGTGGTATGGTATAAATTTAAAATATGATCTAGTTAGCAAAAGCTTAACAAGCGAAAATAGTGAAGTTTATCTTAATCCAGATATTTTTACTTATTCAAATCAAGGCTTGGGTGTTTATCAGCATGAGATTATGCACCATTTAGGTTTAGGGGATGCGTATAAAGTTGCAGATAAAGTAGACTGCGAAACCGTTATGGATAATAAAATCTTAGAGGATTCACATATTAGCAAAAACGATGTGGCTTTACTTGTGGGTAAATATGGAGACTATTCAACGCCAGAAAAGAAACAGCGTCTTATTGATTATATAGAAAATTATGAAAATTCAAATAGGGCATGGATGTACAAATATTTCGAGGCCAAGCAGGAAATTAGTGACTACTTTGTTCAAAAAGGTAACAATGACTCGGAAATCAGTTTTGATGTACAGAATACTTTTACTTACAATGGCTCTCCAATAATAGACTTTTTAAATATATATAACGCTAAATATATATTTAGTTCAATAAGTGAAAATAAGAAAAATATGATTTGCTATAATTTTTTAGTAGATGAAAAACTAGAAAACTTTAAATCTCGAACTAAAACCCAGCCTATGGCAGCTTTAAATACTGTCGCAGGAATAACTTTTAATGCTTACACTCAAGAATATTATGTCAAAGTTGGCAATAGCATTTATGAAATGGTTAAAACAAAAGAGGGAGAATGGCTGGAATCATACTTAGGCAGAGTTATTTCTCAAAATCAATATTTAGATTATACCTTACGGCTCCATGATATTTTTGAAAACGGTACGCCTATAGAAGCCGATGCTATTTACGATTATATCAGCAATGATATTAAACAAAATGAAAAAGAAGCACAGTAATTTCTAAAAAGACTAAAAGTGCTTAAAAGAAAGTAAAGAAATATAAATCACCTTAATGGGTGATTTTTTAATGAAGAATTAATAATTAATAATGAAAAATTGTGGCTGTAATTTTAACCATAAGATACTTATTATTAAGCATAAATAAAAAAGGGCGTTACGCCCTAGTCAGTCATGTTATAAGCCGAGTTCTGTATTAAATAGTCATCTATCTAGTCTGCTTGTTGCCAAACAGCTCAAGCGGCGTATAAGGCGGGAGAGAACAAGCCCATATGCCTTTTTTGCCTTGCTTCAGGTGGGGTTTACAGAGCCTTGACTATCTCTAGTCAAGCGGTGGTCTCTTACACCGCCTTTCCATCCTTACCTGGGAAATCCCAGGCGGTTTATTTCTGTTGCACTATCCTTAGAGTCGCCTCCACTGGCCGTTAACCAGCACCATAGTTCTCTTGAAGCTCGGACTTTCCTCATCAAATTGATGCGACTATCTGCATAACTGATAAAAGAATTATAGCATTTTAATTAAATATTGTCAAGTGTTTAAATTGTATATCCTTTGACAATAACTATTTCATGAACAAGAAAGAATATATTGAAAAATTGGCAAATTTAATTATTTCACGTGTAAGGTTTCATGCACCTATAGTTTATGATGGCGGAATAGATTTACAACTTTTGGAAGTGGTGGGTATGGATGCCTCGTTGCCTTTATTTAAATTTGAAAAACAAATAGATGAGGTTTTATTTAAAGCCTTTATGCTTGCTCAAGAAAAAGTCAAATTTAATTTAATAACCACTGAGAAGCCGCTTATAAACAATAAAAAATTGGCAAAACTTAAAAATTTTTATTATTTCAAGGAGGCGGAGCTTGGTTATAGTCTTTTGTCGACTATCAACGCTTTAAATATCAATTATAAATCTGGCATATATTTTGAAAAAGATTTAGAAGAAGACTACATTAAAATAAATGGACAAATTGTAAATTTGGTATATAAGCCTTATATGCTGCATAAAAAGGCTAGCGATAATGGGGTGGTATATGAAATACGAGAGTTCCTTTTAAATGGCAAAAACTTTATTTTAAATTTTAGTAACAGCTATGAACAAAAAAAATTAATAACCTTTGAAATAAATGTTGTTTTGCCACGCGGGTATTATCATTTTACCCGACTTACTAATGCAATTCAAATAGAAAACTTAACAAGTCGCGAAAAAGCCTATTTCAATTTTCAAAGTAAAAATGCAAAGTTTACCTTTTCTAGTATGTCAGGCATAGAAAGTTCTACTCACGCTTGCGTGAATTTAAAAATGGAAATTATGCTTCGCGGTAGGGAGCAAAAACGATTTTTCTTCAACTATGGCGAAAATCAATATTACCTAGCATCACCTCATGAAAACGAAGAATTTTTTAAAATGTCGCAAAATAAAATGAATGAAATCTTTGATTTAAAAGTGACAACTGCTGATAAAAAATTTGATGAAAGGTTCAACCTCTATATTCCCCAAAAAATCTGGCTTTCATGGCTAAAAATGGAAGCTGATGAAGAAAATGAAAATGAGTATCTTAAAACTAAATATTCTCTTGTCAAAAAAGAGGACAATGGATACCTTATAAATGAAAGTTTTAAAGGGTTAAAACAACTGGAGTTTTCCTTTAATAATGGGGCAAAGAGGGTTTTTATTGTGCCTGGTAAAGAGCGTTATTTATTTGCTGATAAAACTAAATATTTTAACTTCACTTTGCTTACAAATGAGATTTTTAAAAAAAATAACGAAATATATTTGTCTTTTGGTCAGTAGCATGGTATAATAACTTCGAAATGGAAAATAGAGTACCGCTTGCTGAACGTATGCGACCGACTAGTTTTGAAGACTTTGTGGGTCAAGAACATATCGTTGGGAAAAACTGTCTTTTGTATAGAGCTATCAAATATGGAACACTTGGCAGTTGCATTTTTTTCGGCCCGCCTGGAACTGGTAAAACAACGCTTGCGAATATCATTGCTAAAACTTTAAAAGCAAACTATGTTCGTCTGAATGCGGTCACTAGTGGGGTTGCCGATGCCAAAGCTATTATAGAGCGTGCTCGCCGTGAAAAACAAATGTTTGGCACGGACACTTTTCTGCTATTAGATGAATGTCATAGGTGGAGCAAAGCACAAAGCGATTGTGTGCTTGAAGCGATTGAAGATGGAAGTATATTTTTTATAGGCTCCACAACTGAAAATCCTTATACCTCTATGACGAGGGCAATTGTATCAAGATGTAGGATTTTTGAATTTAAATCACTGACTTCAAAAGATATTAAAAAAGCATTACAGCGGGCGCTTAATGATAGCGAAAAGGGGCTTGGTAATTTTCATGTGGAAGTTGAAGAGTCGGCGCTTGATTATTTTGCTAGTGCTTCGGGTGGGGATTTAAGAAATTCGCTAAATTCGCTTGAGCTTGCAGTAATGACGACACCTATTTCCAAAGATAAAAAAATTCACATAGATAGAGAAATTGCAGTTCAATCCACTGACCGCAAGGCGCTTTCTATTGATGAAAATATGTTTTACGATAATCTTTCAGCCTTTTGCAAAAGTCTTCGCGGCAGTGATTGCGAAGCGGCTTTGTATTATTCAATGCGTCTTATAAAAGCAGGCTGTGACCCAAGTATTATCGCAAGACGCATGGTTGCACATGCTAGTGAAGATATCGGCATGGCAGATAGCAATGCGTTGCTGCTTGCTATGAGCGCACTTATATCATGTAAGCAACTTGGTCAACCTGAATGTTTGCTTACATTAAGTCATGCGATAATTTATATTTGCGAGGCAGAAAAATCCAACTCAGTTTATAAAGCCATGCATGCAGCGCAAGAGGATGTAGAAAAAAACCTTGACAATCGCGTGCCTAATCATCTTAAAAATCATTCCTCTTGCAATAAGGATGGACACGGCAATTACAAATATCCACACGATTTTGGCGGATATGTTAAACAGCAATACATGCCAGATTCGCTTAAAGATAGAATTTACTATGTGCCAAGTGAAAATGGTCGTGAGAAAAACTTAATACGAAAGAAAGGTAGGAATTAATTATGTTCGGTCATAGATATGATGGAAAAAAAGTAAAAAATATGAACATTATCGATAAGGCAGGTCCTTTTTTCATGCCTGCGCGTATTGATGCAGTAAATTATATCAATGTAAAAGTTCCATGTGTAACTTTGGATAAATTCCTTGTAGATGAGCGCAAAAATGGTACTCATTTTACATACATGGATGTAGTCATTGCTACAATTGTAAGAATACTTTATATGCGCCCTAAAATGAATAGATTTATTATGCGTGGCACAACGTATCAACGTAAGGGGATTTACGTATCTTTATCTGTTAAAAAAGAGTTTAAAGATGATGGCGAAGAGATGACTTTAAAATTCCGCTTTACTGGCAGAGAAAGTATTTATGAAGTGAAAAAAATAGTGGAAGATGAAATATCTAAAAATATGAAAAGTGAAGAACATGCAACTACAGACGCTGCAAGATATTTTACAAGACTTCCTGACTGGATGTTCCGCTGGGCAATGGCAATTGTTAGGTGGTGCGATAGACATGGGCTATTAGGCAAATTACTCGTCAAAGCAAGTCCATTTCACACAAGCTGCTTTTTGACCAATCTGAAATCTATAAAGCTTAAATATATTTATCATCATCTATATAACTTTGGCACTACTAGCATGTTTATTTCAATGGGTAAAGAAAAAATGGAGCCAGTGGTAGTAAATAATAAAGAGCTTTCAATTGCCAAAATTATGACACTTGGAATAAGTCTTGATGAGCGTATTGCGGATGGTTATTATATGAGTAAAACCTTGCGACTTATGGAGGATATCATTGCCAATCCAGAGTGCTTGAAAGAAAGCTTGCCAGAAGATGGAACTATTCCTACTAAAATTAAGAAAACGAAAAAGGTGAAAAAGGCTAAAACTAAAAAAGTAAAACCAGCAAAAGAGAAAAAAGAAAAGAAACCTAAAAAAATTAAGCCTTTAAAAAATAAAGAAAAGGCACTTAAAAAAGCGCATAAATCAAAGAAAATCAAAGTTGAAACTAATGACTAATTGCTTTGACAAACAAGCTATATTATGATATTATTGTGATAAGGAGAAAGCATGAAAACAATCATTTATTTTCTTTTAGCAATTTGTGCAATTTTGTACTTTGCGGTTTTAAGTGTCGTCAATATCTATGGAGTTGACATAATTAATTCTTGGGGCACTTGGGGTACTATACTAATGGGGATCCATGATTATGGGGCCCTTGCAATCATATTTGTATTTGCGCTTATCAATTTCTTCGGAAATCCAATCAAAATTGTGTTTTTTGTTTTGTTAGTTTTGGTTATAATATTTTATATTTTAACTTGTGCTATGCCAGGAGTTTTTAAAGGACTTTTAGGCTTGATTGGTGGCGAAAGCGAAGGAGTTGAAGCGATAGTATCATGGCTAAATGTTTAATTGTAGATGGTAATAGTATAGCTAATAGGGCATTCTACGCTCTGCCGTTTTTGACCAATCATGAAGGCAAAGCTTCGGGTGCCTTATTTGGTTTTGCTAATATTTTATTAAAAGTAATTCAAGAGCAAAATCCTGAATATGTCATTGTTGCTTTTGATCATGCAAGAAAGACTTTTCGCAATGAAATATATGCAGATTATAAAGGACAAAGAAAGCCTACGCCACCTGAGCTTATTTCGCAATTCCCTGTAATCAAAGAAATGCTCAGTGTCATGAATATTTCCACCTTTGAATTTGAGGGGATTGAGGCTGACGACATAATTGGCACTATTTCCCAAAATGTAGATAATGTAGATATTGAAACTATCATATTGTCAGGGGATAGAGATTTATTGCAACTGATAGATAAAAATACCTCAGTATGGCTGACGAAAAAAGGTGTAAGTGAAGTTCAAAAGGTGGATTTAACAAATTTAAAATCTATGTTTTCACTTGAGTCGCCGAGTCAGATAATTGAACTTAAAGCACTTATGGGCGACGCTTCGGACAATATTCCTGGTGTTAAAGGTGTGGGTGAAAAAACTGCTTTGACGCTTTTGGACACTTATAAAACCGTGGACAAAATTTATGAGAATATTGACAGCATTAAAGGTAAGCTTCAAGAAAAACTTAAAGAGGGACAAAAAGACGCCTATATGTCCAAACAACTTGCCACCATCAAAACTGATTGCGACTTTGATTTTGATTTAGAAAAATGCAAATTACAATTTCCTTTTGGTGAAGAGGTTTTACAATTCTTTAAAACTTGGGATTTTTCATCACTTATAAAAAATGCTAAGCTTTATCAAGGTGAAATCAAACTGTCTTCAAAAAAAGTAGATAAACTTGAGCTTACAAAAGCCATACTTGAGCAAATATTAAATAAAGTTTCAAAAGTTTTTGCATACAATTTAAAAAATCTTAATTTTGCATTAGATGAAAATACTAACTATTATTTATCTAGCAATTTTGATATGTTTGGAAGCGAACTATCGGTTCAAGAAGTACTTAATGCCTTTAAGCCTATTTTTGAAAGCGATAAAATTTTAAAAATAACTGCTTTTGCTAAAGACGATATTCATTTGCTAGCAAAATTTGGAATTGAATTAAATAACTTTTTTGATTTAACACTGGCGGATTATGTAGTCAGTGCGGGACTTAAGCATGCTGAAGTAAAACAAGATGTAAATGAATACTTTACTTTACACGAATTTTTTATTAAACAAATGGAAAGTGAAAAAGTCAATCATATATATAACGATATTGAACTTCCACTTGTTAGCATCTTGGCTGACATGGAAGAATGTGGCTTTAAATTAGATTTTCAAAAATTGCAAGAACTTGATGTGCTTTATGTAACCGAACTTGAAAGGTTATCAAAACTTATATATCAAGAAGCGGGGGAGGGTTTTAATATAAACTCTCCAAAACAAGTCGCGCATATTTTATATGACAAACTTGGAATCAAAACTTACAATAACAAAAAGCAATCGACAAGCGTTGATAAATTGGAAGAAATTCGATATATTCCTATAGTGGACTATTTATTAAAATATAGAAAAATTGCCAAAATTAAAAACACCTATATCGATGTATATATGAACATATGTAATAAGGGTGAAAATATCATTCATACCACTTTTAATCAAGCGTTAACTAGCACGGGCAGACTTTCTTCAAGTGAGCCTAATTTGCAAAATATTCCAACTCGCAATGAGGAGGGGCGAGAATTACGCAAACTATTCATTTCAAAATTTGATGGAGGAAGTTTAATATCCGCGGATTATAACCAAATTGAATTAAGACTTCTTGCGCACATGTCAGGGGAAGCACACCTTATTGATGCCTATAATGATGGTAAAGACATTCATACAATTACAGCTTCGCAAATTTTTGGTAAAGCGGAAAGCGAAATAACTCAGGCAGAACGAAGAGATGCCAAAGCTGTCAACTTTGGAATCATTTATGGCATTAGCGATTATGGTTTATCACAGAACATAAAATCCACGCGAGAAAAAGCTAAAAAATATATTGATAGCTATTTTGATCGCTATCCACTTGTTAAAGCTTTTATGAATGAGAATGTAGAAAAGGCAAGCAAAGACGGGTATATCAAAACAATGTTTGGGCGTATAAGAAAAATACCAGAGATTAACTCTTCCAAGTTTCAAACACGCTCTTTTGGGCAACGTGTAGCCATGAATATGCCGCTGCAAGGTACAGCTTCGGACATTATCAAAATAGCCATGATTAATGTATTTAACAAACTTAAACCGCTGAAAAGTCAACTCATATTGCAGATTCATGACGAGCTTATAATAGATGTTTATCCAAAAGAAGAGGAAAAAGTTAAAACCATACTTAAAGAAGAGATGGAGAAAGTTGTAAAGTTAAATTTGCCTTTACTTGTCAATATTGGTGTGGGTAAAAATTTATACGATTGCAAATAACAAAGTAGCAAATATGCAAGAAATTTTGGATTTATTTACTAATTTGAATTAAAAATAAAAATATGTTAAAAATTATTTGACTTAATTATTTAATTTTTCTATACTATAAGTGGTGAAATGAATGCAGAAACATAGGAAAATGGGCATTGATTATGGTGACAAGAGAATAGGCATTGCACTTTCTGATCCGCTTAACATTATTTCAAGTCCGTATGAGGTTTTTAAAAATATGGGTGAAGAGCAAGCTTTAAATCATATTATAAACCTTGTAAAGCAGTTTGATGTTGACGAGATTGCTATGGGACTTCCTCTTAACATGGATGGAAGTGAAGGTGAGCGTGCGCTAATTCATAAAGCCTTTGGTCATAAACTCGAGAGTCTTTCTGGAATTAAAGTTCACTTTGTCGATGAACGCTTAACCTCGGCCGAAGCAGAGGAAATGCTAATTGCAAGCGGTATGCGAAGGGAAAAGCGAAAGGAAATCATAGACAAAATTTCTGCACAAATCATTCTGCAAACTTTCATGAATGAAAGTAAAAAATAAAAGGAGATTATTATGGATAACAAACCAGTTAAAAAAGAGGAGAAAAAACCTGTTGATCTTTTAGATGTTCTTCTTGATCAAGAAAATCGTGACCCAATCGTTTTACAAGACGAAAAGGGCAGACAACTTACTTTTGAGCAAGTTGCAATCATTCCATTTGACCTTGATGAGAAAACAAGAAAACTTTATGTAGTATTAAAACCACTTGATAAAATTGAGGGCATTGCTGATGACGAAGCTGTAGTATTTGTTTGTGATCAAGATAAAGATGGCAATACAGTACTTAAAGTTGAAGAAAATGAAGCTGTTGCAATCTCTGTATTTGATAAATACTATGACTTACTCGAAGAAGCTGCTGCAAAAGCAAAAACTGATAAAAAAGCAGCTAAAGCACCTGCTGCTAAGAAAGCCGCTCCAAAGGCTGCAGCTAAAGCAGCCCCAGCTGGCAAAACCGCAGGCAAGAAAACTACAAAATAAAAAGAAATAATAAAAAAGGATTTTAATTAAAAAACAAAGAACTCTCGTGATGGGAGTTTTTTTATGCGGAAATTTAACAAGCTCGTGTTTGTTTTTTGAATAAGCCTTTTTTGTCATTCTGAGCGAAGCACAATGCACGAAGTCGAAGAATCTTTTATGCAAAACTTGTTTGTAGACTCTTTAAAAAAGATTTTTCAGCAAGCCTTAGAATGACATTGTTAATTTTAGTGCTTACCCAATAAAAAATCCACCATTCTTTGGTGGATTTTTTAGTTGAAAACTAAACTTGTAAGTATTTACTTACTGCAAGCTTTAGTTGAAGCACTATTTTTATCGCTAGATTTAGTCATCTTAGCTTCGCTTGATGCTTCTACTTTGCCTTTAGGAGTTTTCTCCTTTTTAGCTTTTTTCTTGCCGAACATAGTTTTCACCTCCTTAATTTGCTAGGCTGTTTGCCTTTGCAATATAAGGGTGTGCATTTTTTTATAAAACTATTCACTTATTAATGATTTAGTTAATTTTGATAGTGTAATGGTAACATTTGCTTGCTGCAATGTTGCAGTTGCGGTTGCATTAAAACTGTCATCATTTAAAAGCATGCTAGTTAAATAAATAGTGTGATTAGTTGTGCCTGTAATGTCAGTGATAATTATTGTTGCACTAAAAATATAATCAATAGGCGTCACGCCCTCTGTTAGTTTTAATACATTGCTTGTTATTTTTTGTTCGCTGTTTTGTATTGCCCCTTTTGCAAGTTGTTGACTCATTCCAGTATTGTCGGTAGTGGAGTATTGAATAGTATATTCTAAATTGGAGTATTCGCCATCAAAGGAAATGTTGCTAACCATTGCATAGGTCATAGAAGAAATATTATCTTCTTGAAATAAAGCTGTGTAGTTGCCTTTGTTTTCCTCTGATGAGGAAAGAGTAATCGTGCTGTCTTGTGAATATACGCTTGAATAGTTTTTAATCCAGCATATAAAAGGATTTGTGCTTTCATTACGAGAAGTCGCGATAAGTTTGACAGAGGCACCTTCAATATAATCATTGTTCCCACCAGAAACGCTGCCTATTGCGGCATTGCTTGAAGAGGCTGATATTGTAAAATACTTAGGATTTTCACATCCTGAAAGTGCCACTAATGGGGCTAAGCATAATGTTGCTAAAACAAATAATTTTGATTTTTTCATAAGCTTCCTCATCTACATTATTCATTATTTTATTTTTTTTGTCAAATTATTTACAAGTATTAAAATAAAAGAA
>CAOQRA010000006.1 GCA_948512295.1 uncultured Eubacteriales bacterium | reverse complement strand
AAAGTCTTAAGTCTTTGTGCAAGTATTTCCATAGTTTCACCTTCTTTATGTATATTTTACAACAAAAATTAACATATCCTAGGTAAAGAAAACTGGACTTTTTAAAAAAGTTAGATAAAAAACAACCCTTTTAGTCATTCAATTTTGAAACTAGCGGAACAATAAAAGAAAAACATAGACAAAAACAGCCTATGTTTTCTTTTTGCTCCTAAATCTCTCTTAACTGCAAAATAAAGCGAATACTTCTGCCGTTGTCAAGGTTGCCGTTAAACAACAAATTTTCAAATTTTATGACACTTGCCTTGACCTTGACAACAAAGAATATTCGTTTAAACTAGAATAATAGAGAGAAGAAAACAAAAAGCAAAAGAGCGGGCAGCGTTACGCTCTGCCAGCGAGCCGCTCTTTTGCAACTAAATTTGTTTATTAGGCGTGTGCTTGTCTGGCGGAGCGGTGCGACGCCACTTGTATAATACAAGCACACGCCTAAATGCCAAATTATTTTTTTAATTTATAGATACAAATTGCTGTAATATATGATATAATATTTTTGTAAAGGAGTATTAATATGGTTTATTTGGTTACTGGAGCAACGAGTGGAATTGGAAAACAAATTGCTGAAGATTTATTAAAAGGCGGCAATGAAGTCGTTTTGAATTATGGAAAGAATGAACAACAAGCCAAAGTAGTTGAGAAAGAGTTTGAAAGCAAAAGTTACAAATTTTTACTTTTCAAAGCTGACATTTCGGATGAAAAGCAAGTGAAAGAGATGTTTGCTTTAGTTAAAAAGAAATATGGCAAACTGAATGGTCTTGTGAATAATGCTGGAACAAATGTTGACGAGTTTGTAGAAACTTGCAAACTTAACAATTATATGAAGGTTGTTAATACGAATTTTATCGGCAAAATGATTTGCAGTAAATACGCTATTCCACTTCTTAAGAATCAAGAGAACGCTTGCATAGTCAACATTGCTTCTTCACTCGGTGTTAGACCAGATACTGAATGTTCTGCTTATTGCTGTTCGGCTTCTGCTATAATCACTTTAACCCAATGTCTTGCCATGGAACTTGCAGAGTATAACATAAGAGTTAATTGTGTTAGTCCTGCATTTACACCAACACCACTTTCACTCGCGGGTTGGACAAAAGAAGAAATTGCAGCAAAAGAAAAGCGAAATCCACGCCATAGACTTGGTAAAACGCAAGATATGTCAAATGCGGTTTTGTTCTTATTATCAGATAAAGCAGATTATATTAATGGCGAAAACCTAAAAGTTAATGGCGGTGGTATTTTAAAGAAATAATTTCAGTCAAAAAAACGAGCTTATATTTAAGTTCGTTTTTTTGCTAGTTTCAAAATTTATAGCCCTTTGGGTTGTTTTTTATTGTTTATAATTTCTCTAAATAACTTTTCTTTTTCTCGTTAAATTCTTCTTCAGATATTAAGCCTTGGTCATATAATTTTTTAAGTTGCTCTAACTTTTCAACTGCTGTATCAGAATTAATTGCAGGTTCGACTTGTTCGATAGGTTGACTTTCTGTTTTGGTTTCGCTTACATATTCATTTGATGGACTCATTGTATAACCTAAAACCGCAAAAAGACCCACGATCCAGCCACAGCAAAGGAAAGATAGAACTATTGCAGTAACAACGGAAGCAGAATGTTTGTGCATTTCATCAAAACTTCTTTTGCTATTTTTGAGATAAATTACGGAACAAACTATGGCAGCAGTCATAAATAACAAGAATAATATAATCAAATTGTTAACTGCTATAGTGCCAATTAAAAAGAAAAATGACAAAAAGCCCATAACCACAGCATCAATTATTGAAATAATTCCAGATGCCAAAAACCAACCATTTCTTTTATTCATAATAAACTCCTAAACTTTAATTTATAGTTTTATTATATTACATATATAAGAAAAAATCAATAAATTTTTTTAAAAAAACATACACAAATTTCATTTGCAATTTATTTTTTTATATAGTATACTGGAAATATATTAAGGAGTGCCTATGAAATACGTGTTTGTAGCAGATGCATCAATTGATGTACCTCAAATTTATTTGGATAAATATGATATCCACATAATTCCAATTGAGGTAAACTTTGGTGAGGAGCGCTTTCCGCAAGGTATGGCCACACGAGAGTTTTATAAACGGCTTCAAGAAAGTGAGGTAATCCCTAAAACTGCTATGCCTAACGCATATAAATTTGAACAATTCTACAAAGCTTATGTAAACAATGAGGATTATTTTGTCGTTACCCTACTTATTTCAATGGAGATGAGCCCTACTAAACTGCAAGCACAGATGGCTGCTGAAAATCTTGGAATGAAAAACGTATTCATAGAAGAATGCTGCACTACCACCATAGCACAAGGAGCAATACTTGGAGAGCTTGCTCGCTTTTGTGAGCGAACACCAAATGTAAAGCCAGATGAAGTAATAAAAGAATTTTATCGTTTAAGAAGTAAAGTACGTTTATATGCGGTCATAAATGACTTAAAATATTTAAAAAACAGCGGCAGACTTTCGTCTACTGGCGCCATAGTAGGAAGCATGCTTAAAGTAAAACCAGTAGTAAGCGTAGTTGATGGAAAAGTGGTCAACGTAGGCAAAGTAATGGGCAGTGCAAAAGCTATTGCGTATTTAAAAGAAAAAATGGCAAATATGGACAAAAGTTTACCCTACTATCCTGCCCATACAGATAATTTGGAAGAAATTGAATTGGTAACTAAAAAATGCTCTGACATATTTGGCGAAAATCAAGAAAAAATTCCTTGTGAAATCGGCTATGTGGTAGGAACACATGTCGGCCCTAAAGTTTATGGTTTTGTATTTTTTGAAGCTGAATAGTTTTAGAGCTTAGCTTTTACCATTTTAAACTTATCTAGCTTAAAATTTAATACTATGATACTTTAGTTTTTTAGTCTTTACCAGCAAAACACTATGTTACAGACAAAAGGCATTTGTTGACGCTATGCGCTATTTTTGTCTACAAATAACCCAAAAGACTTGTTATTTTTGGAATATAAAACGCTCAGACTTAAAACAAGCACGTGAAACTCTAACCTTTCCGCGTTTTTTATTGTTATTATTTTAAGCTTTTATAAATGTACAAAACTCGCTTAATTTTGCCAATAATCGCATTTACTAACAAATTTCATTATTATACAATAGGACAAGGAGCGAATTAATGGCAAGAAAAATTGTTTTAACAAGTGGTAAAGGCGGAGTTGGTAAAACCACAGTTTGTGCGGGATTAGGCGCCAACCTTGCAAGCCTTGGATTTAGAGTAGTTTTAATTGACGTTGATATTGGATTAAACAATCTTGATGTTGTGCTTGGTGTAGAAAATCAAGTTGTTTTTGATATAACTGATGTAATAATAGGCAAATGCAGGGCTAGACAAGCCTTAGTTCAAGATAAAAAAATCCCATCCTTGTATGTATTGCCCTCTTCACACGCTTATGGAAGAACTAAAATTCTTGGTGAGCACATTAAAAATGTTGTAGACATGCTAGACAGCAGTTTTGATTATATTTTAATCGACTGCCCCGCTGGAGTTGAAGCAGGATTTCATCGTGCTGTTTTTTCCGCAAATGAAGCAATAGTAGTTGTCACCCCACACTTGTCAAGCATTCGAGATGCCGACAAAGTGCTAGGGCTTCTGAATGAATACGATATTCAAAGCAAAGGATTAGTGATAAATAGAATGAGAGGCGACCTTTTAATGAATGGAGAGCTTATGAATATTGAATCCATAGTTAGAGCACTTAATATCCCCCTACTTGGCGTCATTCCTGAAGACGATGAAATATCAAGTTCATGTTCGGTAGGCGGAAGAGTTAACTCATTAGAAAGTGCAAGAGCTTTCACATTACTTTCTGAAAACATACACAATGGTTCCAAAAAAATATTTGATTGCACTTATAAATACAGAGGTCTTTTTGGCTATTTAAAGCGTAATATTAAAAAGAAGGTATAATATGAATTATCAAATAATGCAAAACAGATTAAATTCAATATTAGAAAGAGATAAAAGTATGGATCCTATACATACTTGTCAAATTCTTAAGGGCGAAATATCTCCTATCATAGCAAACTATATAGAGCTTAACCACCCTATAGAAATTAGATATAAAAAAGAGCAAGATTCCCTCAAGTTTGAAATAGAGGTGTCCGCTCTTCGATTAAAGCCTATCGGATATTTAAGTGGTCACAGATTAGACTGAGCTTTTCTTAGATAACTTAATTTTTTCAAATGCATCGTTCCAAGCGTCGCTTGCAAGCGCAATATATTTTTCAGCAAGTTCATCATATTGCTGCACTATGGAATAATAATCATTAAACTTAATAATAAACTCAGAATTAAGATAATCTCTTATATTTTGAAGAAATTTAGTAGGCTTTGTGCTGCTTACCAACAACCTGCCACTATTAAGGCTGCAAAAGATAATATTGAATATATCATTATACTGGTATTTAATATCTTTATCTATAAAAAATAAATCATCTTGGGTTGTCAATGTTTTATATAACTGCATAATAGGCAATTGCATAGTTATAACTTTTTCATTATCGCGCAACATTTTTATGGTATCTATTTCTGCCTTGCGTAAGGCTGCCACATTAGCACGTGAAGCATAATAAATAGCTGGAATAAAATTTACTTGTTCGACATCTGCATACTCAGCAATAGGATAAATACTTAATTTACCCGTGCACCAGTGTACATCTTTTTTAAGTTGGACAATTGCAGCAAAAACAGCATTTTTATAATGTTTTTGGAAGAATTTTTCTGCTTCTTCATCGCATATTTGATCAAGCTGGCAACATGCAAGATTTATGCCTTTTAAGGCTTCACTTAATACTTCTAAAACCGATGAAGATTCAGCTCTTGCTTCGCCTTTCAAGTATTCTTCAAATATCCTATGCATATAGTCTGTTATAAATCTTTTTGCAAAATTAAACTTAGAATAAACATGACTTAGCTCCATATTTTTCATTTATACTCTCCCTCCTTGATTTTTATTTTAACATTTGATAACACCATTGTCAATAGCCAATATAATGGAAAATATTAATTATTTCATACAAAACATCTGTTTTACGCTATAACAGCGTTTTTTAATAAAAAAAGCGAGACTATAACTCTCGCTTTTAAAAATTTTCTACAATTTTAGACAATAATTGCTGGTCGTCAAGTAACTTTCCGCCACCCAAAATTGACACATTTTCTGCGTCAGATGCAATATAGAAAGGAAACCTGAAATATTTTTTAAGATATTCACCAAGCCCTGCAATATTTGCTAGCCCTCCAGTCCACATAACTCCATTTTGAATAATATCGGTTGAAATTTCAGGAGCCAATGAAGTGATAGTCACTTCCACAGCCTTGATTATTTCAGCAAAATATGGCTCCAAAACCGGATATAAGTCATTAGAGGTAATTATGTAAGCACGAGGCATTTTTGTTTCAACATCCACGCCAGTAATTTCCATATTTAAAGTATCATTTGTAAAAAGACTTCCTACTTCATTTTTAAGTGCTTCCGCCATGCCAAGCCCTATCACTATACCATGATTATACGCGATAGTATGAGAAATTGCGCTGTCCATAGCACGACCTCCAATACCGATTGTCGCACCTTTTATAATTGAATTCATATTTATAACAGCCACATCAGTATTGGCACCGCCCATATTAACAACCATGGTCGTTTTTGTGGAACTTATATTTTTACCAGCACCTAAACAACTGCACACAGTAGTAGGAACAAGCTTAACTTCCTTAAACCCTACTGCATGCAAAAGACGTAAATATTCTTTCTTTTCGTTTTCCCCAAGTCCGCAATTGACAAGCACAATAACATTCTCACGTCTTTTTTTATACTCAACTTTATTGAAAAAATATTCAAGTAGTTTTTGACAATATTCAAAATTTTTAATAAGTCCATTAGAAACTGGGCTGAAAACTTCTACTGCGTCAGTCGTTTTACCCATTAATTTTTTAGCTTCGTTTCCAAGCCCTAAAATTTTATAGCCTTGTGGTGTAGCCTCTGCCGCAACTAATGTAGGCTCACTTAAGCTTAGCCCACAATCTTTGACAAATATCTTGGTGTTTGCTCCGCCGATTTCAACTGCATATTTATATTCTATCATTGTCACCTCCTACAAATTTATCGTGTAAACGCCATTATTGCTGCTTACATAAATTTTTTCGCCCTCGTTACAATTCAATAAGAAAAATATCAAGTCATTTCTATTATCAATTTGCGTAAAATCTGTTCCATTTTTACTCATGCCTATAATAACCGAACCTTTAGTAAAATTTGAGGTTTCACTTTCTACTACATACACTCCATAATTAGAAAATTGAAATGCAGAGTCATAATTAATCACATCATAAAGTTGTCCATCAAATAGATAATAATCAAAACTTACTATATTACTTTTAAATAACATCGCTTCGTAAGAGTCTATACCCACAAATTTCATTTTTTCCATAGTGTATATGGTTTGACGAGTACCAGTTTCGTTTTCAATAATTAATTTATTAAGCACTTGCATTATTGGATAGACTGGAACCATAAAGTTCATAGCCGCCGAACCAGAATAATCAACTGATTTCCCTAAAGTAGCAAGACCGATTAGGTTGCCATAACAATCAAAAACTCCCCCGCCAGAATTGCCACCCGCAATGTCACAATTCATTAAAACGGTGTTTTCATAAACGTTGTCGTAAAAATCTCTATGGGTTGTATATCTAGATACATACGAATATTTACCAGAAACCACCTCTTTATCGTTGGTTACCTTAAGTTCTCCATTCAAATTATAACTATAATAGTCATCTGCAGTGACTTCTAATAACTGGAAATTGTTATTTGAAATATTACCAAGTGTCAATGTATTTTTATAGTTTACGCTTCTTGGAGTGCCAATTACAAAAATGTCTTCATAATAAGGTTTATCTTTGTCCTCTGAAAACACAAGCCTATCTTTCATGTTTATCCAACCAAAATCAAAACTTTCGTCACAATAAACGACAGCAACGTCTAAATCCTTGTTTGCCCAAAGCAATTGTGCATCATATCTTTGCGAAGATACCGAGGTTTCAATCTGTATCTTAGTTGTATACTGGCTGTAAAGAGGGTCAAGGGCGAAACTAACAACATGATAGTTAGTTGCAAAGTACATTCCTTTTGAAGCGGTATATTCACCTGCTTGAAACCCTTTAGCAGCTATGCAAACACCGCTTCCAAAAACTGGCAAGGAGTAACGTTTTGTAGGGTCAGTTGCAGAGCAATGTACAACTACACAAGATGGCGAATAAACTTTTGCAATCTGATTACGAGTCATATCTTCTGCAATTCTTTCATTTTGACAATAACTTGTTAAATAGGTCTTAGGAGTAGAGGTAAGAAAAATAATTCCGCCCACTCCTAGCGACAGGCATAATACTATTGCTAAGCTTAAAATTACTGCCTTTAAATTATTTTTCATTCTCACCTCTTAAATAATTTGTAAGCTTTTCTTAAACACTTTTTTATAATCAATGGCAACTTTCATTCCTTCCATAATTTCAAAAGATGCATCACCTTCGACTACAGTCTTCATAATAATAGAATCGCCTAAAATATCACAAATTAAATCCGTGATAACAACTTTCTTAGAAGCATTCAAAGCTTCTGCAAGTTTAACAATAACGCCAAGCTTGCGCACAGCATCTAAATCTTCCTCTTCTACAATGTCTTTGTATTTCATCCATTCAGCAGGAGAAAAATCGTCTAAATTTTGGCACAGACAAATAAATGCAGCCAAAAGAAGTTCTCTATGAGTTGCTCCACAAATTCCAGAATACAATATGGTTGTAAAACCATATTTACTATTATCATTAAAATTAATTACCCTTCCGCTGTTATAAAGCTGCGCAGCAATCCTAAGTGGTTTTACATAATAGCGTGGCAATTTATGCATAACTTTTAATTGTTTAAATAGCGTCATTGCCATATTGTAAACTGGCTTGTTAATTGAATATTCGTCACGATTAAATTCCAAGTAGGATTCAATAGAGTTAGCAAGTAAATCATTAAATTTTTCTTGCGCTGGCACGCTGATGTTAGAATGCATTACGCCATCGCGAATATTTGCAGTAGATATAGTAACCTCTTTTGCTTTCAATACCTCATAAAAAGCTTGAATTAAAGCAAGAGTTCCACCAATGCTTGAGGCTTCACTTTCTGCTATGCCTTTAATTTTTTTAATTCTATCAAGGTCGATTCCTTTGATAAAATCGATAGTTTGCGACATTATGTTACGAGATACGACATAATTATTTTCAATATCAAGCGGATACCTTGCAATCTTTTTAGCAATATGTCCAAAAGAAAGAAAGGCATTTCCTGTGCCCACAAAAAGACTATCATCCTCCATAGTGGACAAAACTTCCATTCCGCCTACCTGTTCTTTTGCAAGTTTTAGCATATCGTTATATTCACGCATATTACCGTTTTCATCAATGCTAAGATTAACAGCCCCAAAACCTATTGTGCTGCTGCCAAGAATTGTACGTCTGTTATATTTTATTAAATTAGTTGAGTATGCCCCAATGTTTATTATGTAACCTTTGGAGTTGTCAATTGAATTAATAACAGAAGTATATATATTTTTAATAATTTCTTCTGTATCAAAAATGCTGAAGCTTATGCCAGTGTGATTGTAAACTTCTTCAATAAAACCATGATAGTTGCGTGCTTTCAAAAGAATATTCGAAGCATAAGCCAAAATCTTTTGAACTTTATAGCTTTCAATCATTTTTCTATAAATCTTTAAAACATCTACAAGGTCAGTTTTAGTTTTTGGACGCAAAAGTTCATCAGTCCAAATCTCTTCACCAATTTTAAAAGGCTGAGTTTTTTCTTCAATCAATGAATAACGTCCATTACTTGTTTTAAAGATGGATAGTTTAAGTTCTTTTTCATTAAGTTCTATAGTTGCAATATTAGTCATTATTTACCTCTCTATTTTAATTGGATAGCGCCAACTGGACAACTTGCTTCACAAGCTCCACAATGTATACACTTTTTAGGGTCTATCTTAGCTTTGCCGTCGCTATCAAAGGATATAGCGCCAACTGGACAAATAGCCACACAAGTGCCACAGCCTATACATTTTTTCTTATCTACCATCTTTAGTCCTCCATTCGAGGATTATTTTACCATAAAACTTTAATAAAGTAAACTATTTTTTTAACACTTTAACAACTTCTATAACGCTAAGCACACATAAAAACACTCCAAAGGCCATTCTAAGCAGGTTAGTTGGGATGTTTGAGGCAAGTAAAGCGCCTATGGCAGAAAAAATAATGCCGCTTAAAATAATATAAACAATACCTTTGGTTTTTAGATAGCCGTTTTTATAATGAATGATAAGTGCAAGTAAAGCCATGACCATAAAGGAAATCAAATTAATTCCTTGACTTAATTTTTGGTCGAACGAAAGAAAAATGGTCAGGAGTGGGATTAACAAAGTCCCCCCGCCCATTCCTAGTCCTCCAAATATACCAGCAGCAAAGCCAAATAAAATCATTAAAAATATTGTCATTAGAAAATCAGCTTAATTCCTCCTGCAAACATAACAAGCGCAAAAATAACCTTAATGACTTTAGGTGGTAACATTTTTAAAGCATAAGAGCCTATAATTCCGCCACAAATAACTCCACTTCCTACAATCAAAAGAGGATATGAGGATATATAACCATTGTATACATAAATAAAGGCTGAAATTAAACTGATAGGCAAAATTACAAGTATAGCAGTTGCATGTGCTTGTTTACTTTCAAGCTTTAACACTTTTTGAAGTATTGGCACGCAAACCATGCCTCCGCCACCGCCAAAAAATCCATTTAAAAGCCCTATCACCATACCACTTAAAATCAAATATAGTTTTTCTTTAAAGCTTTGGTTTTTAATTTTAACAAATTGGAAATCATATTTAGTATGCAAATTGCCTCTTGCTAAACTTTTATTACTTTTTAAAGCTAGACAAAAATCATGGGCTTTTTGGTCCATGCAGCCAGATTTACGCTTGACAATTTGAGATTTCATATTATTATTATAAATAAATATGTAAAAATTATTTGATTATTGGCAAGAAATGTAGTATCATTGATATGAAATAATTTATGAAAGGTGAAAAATGAAAAAGACTAACAAAAAGAACTTAAAACCTATTTGCTTTGCTCTCGCTGTTCCATTTGCTTTTGCTGGAATTGGCACTTTATCCTTAAATGCAACTAGCGCTGCAGAGTATAGAAATGATTATGTAGAACATACCTATTCAAATTCCTTTACAAACATATCTGGTGAATATGTGGAAGGAGATAACTTATCTGGTTGGAGTAAAATTGACTCTTCAAATCGTGGCACTGGCATGGTTATCGATGTGGGACCAAATTTTTCTAGCAGAATGACCTCTGCTTATCATTTGACAAGCAATCCTGGTAAAAAAGGTAGTGATGACAAAATTCTTATGCTCAACTCACAAACCTCAAGCGAGAAAGCCACTGCAAAAGTTGGCTATAAATCCGCCTCTACCACTTTAGATGCCAACTCATATTATCGTTTTTCAATAGACGCCCTCACCACTCGCAATGGTGATGATGAAATTTATTCTGCTTATGCGTCAATCTATGTTAATGGACTTGTAGACGAAAAAGGGACACCTGTCAAAGTTGCTTACGAAAATATGACCAATACTCAATGGCAAACATATTACTTCTATATCGCAACTGGAAACGAAGCACAGACAGTGACTTTTGATTTGTATCTAGGTTCTGAAACCTCTATTTCTGGCGGCGCTGTATTCTTTGATGAGGCATATCTTGAAAAGTTTGCAGAAACCACATTCTTCACTTCTGCACAACTGCAAAATTATAATTTTACAGACGTTATAACTAATGATAATTCTACTAAATTCGTAGTGGATGCTTTACAAAACGATAAAGCGCTTGACATGAGTGGATATAATTTTGACTTTGAAGACCAAATTGATAACATTAACGTTTTCTCCGATGCTTGGACTCCTTATCGTAATTCAGTGAATGCACACGCAAGCATTATGCCAATCAATGGCATTCAGCCCTCATACTTTAAAGAAATTACTAAATTTGAATACGTTGGCCATGACTTAAGCTTTAACAAAAATACCCAAAAAGCAAATAAACAAGCTCTTGTTTTATATAACAATAGCGCAACTTATTCGTCGGTTACCTCCAAAGCCATTACAATTAAAGCTCATGAAATTTATAAGCTTACACTAAAAGCAAAAGTATCCGAAATTAAATCTGGCAATTTCAGCATTAACATAAAAGAAACGGATAAAATCTACTCACGTTATGGCATTAAAAAAGAAAACTATACCCTAGCTTCTTATTCTAAAACAGGTTTTTCTTCTAATACTTCAAATAATTTTAACAACGATTATACAACTATCGAGCTTTACATCAAAGGCCATGACTATTACGATAGCGAGTTTAAAATTGAGCTTGCTTTAGGCTCTAATGACGCTGGCAGCGAGGGCTGCGTAATAATAGACAACTTAAAACTTTATTCATCAGACAACTCAAGCTTTACAAGCGCTTCTGATAAGGTGGAATTTAAAGCAAATTCCTCTGATGCAAGTTACAACGGCTTATTCAACCTTGTAGAAAACAATTTAGAGTATCCGCTCAAAGCACAAGGCTGGACTGCAAAAAAAGAAAAAGATAATTTCGCTAGCGGAGTTATTTACCTTGAAAACGAGGCTCAGTATTTAGAAAAATATAAGGATGAGAGTTGGAAATTTAGCTACCCAGGCTCCCCTACTGGCACCGATCAACCAAACAACCTTTATATGATGCATAATCCAACTGCAGGCTATCAATCTTTGAAATCTGCAGATGTCGAACTTACAAGTTCCAATGAATATCATGTAATAACCTTTGATTATAAAACAGTATCAACAATAAGAGAAAAAGATGCTACTTTTGCTATAGAAGTCGTGGACACAAACGGAATTACACTCTTCTATAAAACTGGATATAACGCTGAAAACTGGAAAGACGGCAAGGCAAAACTATATTTCCGTACTAAAGCTACAACTCCATCAAGCGTAAATGTCATAATCCATTTTGGTCAAGAAAAAGATAAAATGACGGGCTATGTTTATCTTGACAACTTCATGTATGGTGCGGCAACGCAAGAAACTTACGAGGCTGCAACTGACAAAACAGACCTTACAAACTATTTCCTCAATTTAGATGTCAAAGGTGAAATTGGCGAAAATTTAACTAATTCCGAAGCTTATAAATTCGCTATTGACAAAAACTACTCCTCTACCAATATTGAAAATGCTTCAAAAGGAGGAATTGTATCTGGAAAAGCCAATGAGTTTGGAGTTACAACCCAGGATGAAACAAACATACTTGTCATTTCCACCGCTTCAAAAAGCAAATCAAGTCTTACTTCAGTTTACAATTTTAAACTTGAGGGCAGCAAATATTATCGTATGACCTTTGATTTAAAAACCAACCTTGCAAAACCTAATACTGATGACAAACATGAATGTAAGTATGGTGTTAGCGTTGGTCTTACTAATTATTCTCTTGCTTCCATGTTAAAATCAAATGAAGACTGGACAACTTACACAATTTATTTCAAAGTAAATGAAGCCTCCTCACAAAACTTTACGTTTACACTTGATTGTGATTGTGATGAAAGTTTAGGCTCAGCATTCCTTACCCACATTGATTTTGCAGAAAGTACACAAGCAGACTTTGAGGCAGCAAGCGATAACGATTTATATAATGAAACTATCTTTACTTCGACTATTGATGCTGAAGAAACACCTGATACTCCACCAGATAATACTGAAAATGAAAACCCTACACAAACAAACAACGAACAACTTTGGGTTATCATACCTTCAATTTTATTAGGTGCAGTACTATTAATGGCAATCTTGGCTGTAGCGTTTAAAAAGGTTAAATTCAACAAGAAAGAGAAAGTTGAAAGAGCAAACTATGACAAAAAATTTGACGTTAACCATGATGTTATTTTAATGAAAGCTAAAAAAGAGCGCGATCAAGAAGCTGAAGAAATACGCAGCTCTATTAACGCTTTAATACAAGAGCGCGAACAACTTGAAGCTGACCACAAAGCGCAGGTACGTGAACAACGTGCAAAATCAAACGGCAAAGTTTCAAAAGAAACTGAACGCGAATTTAAAAACTATGCAAATAAGATTGCACGACTTAACGAAAAAGAAATAATCTTGAAAGAACAACTTGAATCCACCCTATCGGCTGAACATTTAATAGTTATAGAAAACAGACTTGCAAGCGAAGAAGAGAAAACCTTACGCGAAATGGAAAAACTTCAAGCCGGCAAAATTAAACAAAAACAGGATCAAGATAATCAAGAGTAAATAAAAAACACCAGAATATCTGGTGTTTTTTATTATTTGTTTTCCTCCTCATCGCAATAAAAGATTGATGAAGTCAGTTGCTTTTTTAATTTCATTAAAAGCTTATAAAGTGTATCATTGTTTAGCATGTTAGCACTCTCTATCTGCTCTTGAATCTCATCAAGAGTATAAATCACCTCTTCACAATTTTTAAATTTGTCAAAATACTCTTTCAGTTTGTATATGTAATGTTTTTTAACGTCACCTACTGAGCATTTAGAAAATGGTGAGGATACAGCATAAGATAATAAACTTTTATACACATCTTGAGCCGACTTACACTTTGGCGCATAGGCAAAAGCCTTCCCAATTAAATCACAAATGAAATCGTCATGACCTAAATTCATCTCAATTATGGTATTTAAAGCATCCTCCTGCTGCGCTGGTGTAAGTTTATCAAATTGAGTATTTATAAATTTATTAAGTGCATGTTCACATTCGCTATCCCAACCAATTCTTTCATCTGGATGCCTATCTAAACAATCATAATTATATTTTTCTATTAATGCTATTGCTTTTGTAACTAATTCCATTGTGTTATTTCCTTTATGTTAATTATAACTGTAAAAGAATGAATTGTCAATAGCTAAAAATGCGAAGCCTAGAAATAGCTTCGCATTTAATTAGTCATCATCATCGTCATAGTCGTCATCGTCGTAGTCGTCAAATGAATCATCTTCCTCTTCTTCGTCCTCAAACTCCTCGTCTTCCTCATCAAACTCCTCATCGCCAAAGTCAACATCGTCCTCATCGTCGCCAAAATCAATATCGGGTGTTAAGTCATCATCAAGCATGGAAGATTGAGTAAGGTCTGTCACTGAAGCCATGCCGCCCGTTTCATCTTCCTCAGTCATGATGTCCTCGTCATCCTCACGAGTCAGATATTCTTCCCAGTCTTCACTAAGTTCGCCATCCTCGTTTTGATGTTCTTTAAGGCAGTTAGCACACATAATTTCATCGGACTGAATATAGTTTGTTTTGCAAATTGGGCAAAGTTCCAAATCCATATCGTCAACATATTCATCTTTTGCAGCAAGTTCCGCTTTGCACACACTGCACATCTTATCTTTTTTTTGAATATAATTAAGCTCACATCTAGGGCATCTAACGTATACAGGTTTTTTCATACTTTCTCCTTTCGTTACTAATAATAGTAATTTCAACTCAAATTATACTTATATATAAGCAAAAAGTCTAATAAATTTTCAATTTTTTTTAACAATTTTAAACTTTTTTTGCATCTAACATGCTTTCAGCTTGGCTTTTACGAAGATAAACAGGTTCCAGCTGATGATAATCCACAAAAACGCCTTGATTTTTCAGATTTTCTGCCATTTCAAGCAAATCCTGCCCTCTCAAATTTATATTAAAAAATGAAAGATTGTCTTCATTTAAACATACCTTTTGTCCAGAAAGCTTTAAAACATCACTTACTGGCAGCAACTGCTCACTTGTGATGGCTTTTCCAGTCTTATCATATTTACATACAAACAAAAGTCCGCTAAGCGCATTGATTATTGTGTAAAAGTCCTCTTTAGGTGCAAATTGCTTAACGTATGAGTATGCTATTAAACCCAAGGAAGAAATTGGTACAACCTTAGCATTAGTCCCCGCGCATAACCCTTTTACGAGGGCTATGCCTATTCTTAAGCCTGTAAAGGAGCCTGGCCCTACAAGCACTGCAAAACAATCATTATCCTTGATTTCAACTTTAATTTCATCTAGCATGTGGTCTATTTTCAACATGACATTTTCAGAATGTTTGCAGTTTGCATCCAATTCGCAGAAAACTGTTTGTCCTTTGATTGACATGGCAATTTGCGCAGTTTTAAAAGCAGTGGAAATCGCAATCATAGTGCCCTCCTTATGTGAATTATCCTTTCGTTCGTTTTTTCGCCTTTAATTATATCGATGTGTAAGTGATTGCAGTTAATAAGACCCTCAACATTTTGCGGCCACTCTACTATAGAAATGCCGTCTAAAGTCTTGCTATCAAAATATTCACTAAATCCTAATGCTTCCGCCTCTTCAAAAGAAGAAAGTCGATACATGTCGAAATGATAAATTGGCATTTTCCCGCTTTCATATATATTCATAATAGTAAATGTAGGGCTGGTCACCACCTCTTTAGCGCCTAAGCCTAGCGCCAAACCTTTTACAAAGTGAGTTTTTCCAGCACCTAGATCGCCAGTTAATGTGATTATAGTTCCCTTTACAAACACCTTTGAAAGTTTTTCAGCTAGCGCTATGGTTTCATTTTCACTATTTGTTACTATTTTTAACATCATTGGTTTTTCCATATTTCTTCCTCAATAAATTATAAATGATAATTCCTAATATTGCAATTAAAATCCCCTCTGACATGCCAGCAATAACGTCGGTTAAATAATGTGCACCAAGTGCAATACGAGAAAGCATAATAAGCAAAAGGTAAATAGCAGCAAATATCGGCACGCAAATTTTTGACCATCTATGTTTACCAAATTTTATAACATAATAGCATAAAAACACTGCAATCAAAGCGGCAGAACAAGAGTGACCACTTGGCATGCTAAAGCCTAACGCGCCGTCTAAATTTAAAATGCTTTCATATATCACAAAAGGTCGCGGACGCATAATTATATGCTTTATTGCCTTATTAAAAAGCACGCCAAAGGCATAAGTTAATGCAAAGCAATAGCTTAAACGCTTATGCTTAGCAAATATAAACATTAACACTGCCACAAAGCCGAAAAGGCTGCCAAACAGTGTAACAATTCTAAAGAAATATAGCCAAAAGTCATTTAAAATACTTTGTAAAGCTAAAATAATCTCCGCTTCAAATTTCATACTATAATATTGTACCAAAAAAGAAAGAAATTAGCAAATTATTCTTTCTTCTTTTTAGATATTGATATTCCATCCTCTATATCAAGGAAACTTGACTCAAGAGTGTTACTATTCTCAAGTGCGGAAATAAATAGACGCAAGTTATTAACCATGCTGCGTGAACGATGAGAAATAGGTTGATCTGCTTTTACAAGTCCATGAAAGTAAATATCGTCTGCAAACAATACCCCTCCATAATTTAGTAGCTTTTCTAAATATGGTAAATATTTGATATATTGACCTTTTGGTCCGTCCAAAAATATAAAATCAAACTTTTCATCAAGGTCTTTTAACACATCGGCGGCATCCGCTAAAATTTGTTTCACACGAGTTGAAAAACCAAACTTAGCAAAGTTTTCTTTCGCTACAGAAAACATGTTTTCATCTTTTTCTATTGTGACTAACGTTGCACTACATGCCATAAGCATTAAAATACCAGAATACCCTATTGCAGTCCCTATTTCAAGTATTCTTTTAGGTGCAACTTTTTGACATTCGGCCTGCAAAAGCTTGCCACTTTGAGTCCTTATAATTGGCACCTTGTTTAACCTTGCATACTCAATTATAGCATCTAACATATTAATCCAAAGTTACAATAGTAAGAATCATAGGACGACGCTTAGTACGCTTAAAAATAAAGTTTGATAGGTTTCTTCTGATGGATTGTTTGATAACTGCTGGTTCTGCGTCACGAAGCTCTTGCTCTTTCAAAGATGCAATTATAGTGGCCTTAGCATCTTGGACAAAAGCTTCTTGCTCATCCGCGTACACCACACCTCTTGTTATAATAAAAGGTTCTCCTGTAACATTGCCTGCCACGTTATTGATATTTACACATACCACGCAAAAACCATCTTCAGCAAGTTGTTTACGCTCACGAAGTACATTACTATCCATATCTCCAATTCCAATTCCATCGACAAGACGCTGCCCTGCGGTTACAAAGCCTGCTTGCTTGATTGAATTAGGCGATAGTTCAACTTGCATACCAAGGCTTGGAATGATTATATTGCGTTCTTCTTTACCAAGAGTCATAGCAAGTTCCTTATGCACTTTAAGATGTCTGTATTCTCCATGCACAGGAATAAAAAACTTAGGTTTTACAAGGCTATGCATAAGTTTAAGCTCTTCTTGGCAGGCATGTCCAGACACATGCACATCTGCAAGTTCGTCATATATAACATCCGCCCCCAGTTTATAAAGCGCGTTGATTACCTTGTATACATTCTTCTCATTTCCAGGTATTGGAGATGCTGACAAGATTATAAGGTCATTTGAGCGCAGTTTAAGCTGTTTAAATTCACCGCTTGCCATACGAGTAAGGGCACTCATAGGTTCACCTTGACTGCCAGTGGTCATAATTAAAACTTCTTTATCGTCGCATTTGTCAACTTGTGAAATATCTATGATATTATTGCGGTCATACTTAAGCTCTCCAAGTTTATATGCTACTTCTGAAACATTTATCATACTACGCCCAGTAAAAGCAACCTTTCTTTTATATTTTTCAGCCAGATTTAATATCTGCTGCAATCTATAAATATTGGATGCAAAAGTAGCAATAATAATTCGATTGTTAGCATGGGTTTTAATAAGTTCGTCAAGTTCTCTTCCCACTGACTTTTCACTCATAGTAAAACCTTTGCGACAAACATTTGTGCTTTCACAAAGCAATAAATTAACACCACGCTTGCCAATCTCGCCAAGTCTAGGCAAATCGATCATCTCGCCATCAATAGGCTCATAATCCACTTTAAAGTCACCAGTATGAACGATATTTCCAGCTGGAGTTGTAATGCAAAAAGCTAGTGCCCCTGCTATAGAATGGTTAACTTTGATAAATTCTACCGTGAAACTACCAAGCTTTAATATATTTCTTGGTTTTACAGAAATCCCTTTAAATTTGACATTCGGATGTTCTTTCATCTTATTTTCCACCAATGCAAGTGTCAATCTTGACCCATACACAGGTACATTCAATTGCGCTAACACAAATGGAAGACCGCCGATATGGTCCTCATGTCCATGAGTTAATAATATCGCTTTAACTTTGTCTTTGTTTGCAAGCAAATAGGATATGTCGGGTATGACAATGTCTACACCAGGTAATTCGTCATCAGGGAAAGTCAACCCAGCATCAATTACAATTATCTCGTTCTCATATTCAATAGCGGTCATATTTTTACCAATCTCCCCCACACCGCCTAGGAAAGTTAATTTTACTTTGTTATTCAATTTTTACTCCTTTTTTGCTGCAAAAAAAAGCGCAGCTAACTTTTTTATTTTCAAGCATTTACACATAAAAACTAATACTTATTTAATATGATTTTATAATAAATATTTCGCGTCTTCTATTTTATCTACCTCTTCAAGTTTCTGAGGAGCAAGGATTGTATCTGCATCTACATAAAATCTCATGCCTTGACTTGAGAAAAACATAACCATTTCAAAAATATCAAAAAGTGGGAATATGATAGGCAAAATGATTATAAGAGAATACAAGCCAATCACCATTGATAAAACAAAGGCAAGTAAATAAATAATAAACGCTGTAGAATACACTCTAAGTCCACGTCTTAAACATGCCTTCATACCTTTTGGATAACCTTTAACCACGTTGTAATCAAATACAATCATGGCTGGTGCCCACCCTGCAACGAAAGTCTCTTTAAAGGCGAGGAAAATCGCAGGCACTAAAACAATTAAGAATGGCATTGCATAAGAATAAGCATCCGAATTAAAATATGTTAGACCAAAAGTGCTTAAAATAATCAATGCATCAAAAGGTAGTACGTAAAGTGTTTTTAAACAGGCAAAAGGAAGAGAATTTTTAAGCGTACGCAAAAGCGTTGAGGTAAAGCCATGTTTGCTGCCAGAAGCCATATAACCATAGGTCATCTCGCAAACTACATATTTGCCAACATTAGAAAGAATAGGTCTTACTATAAACAAAACAATAAGCAAATAAATACCCATTCCTATGCTAAAAGCATAAATAGCTTTAATAAAGTCAATCACAGCGGCACAAACACTGGAAAGACTATACCCTACATTCAAGCCATAGAAAGTGCCAGAAGTGAATATTTTTCCTAGCTCATGCGCTTCAAAACTTGCACGTGCACAAGATAAAATGGTGTTATAAAAAGGTGCAAGCAACGCCAGCACAATAGCCCAAGACAAAAGTTGATAAACAAGAAGTTTCCAAACCTTGTCAAAATTGGCACTCAAAAGCCTAAATGAATTTTTAAACATCATGTTAAATTTATTTTACAACAAAACCATGAAAAAAGCAAATGATTATAAATGAATATCAAGTATTTTATACATCAAAACTCCATGAGGCATATTTACTTTGACGACATCACCTTTCTTATGTCCAAGAAGTGCAGCCCCAACCGGGGAAACATTGCTTATAATACCTTTAGCGGGATCGCTTTCAGTAGACCCTAAAATTTTATAAGTCACCTCTTCTTCATATTCTTCATCGTATAAAGTGACAGAGCATCCAATACTAACAGTGTCACCATCCAAATTTTTCTTATTAATGATTTCGCAGTTAAGAAGAATGTCTTCCATTTCGCTGATAGCAGCCTCAACTTGTGCCTGTTCTTCCTTAGCTGCGTCATATTCTGCGTTTTCAGAAAGGTCACCATACTCTCTTGCAGAGCCTATTTTTTTAGCCACTTCAGCCCTTCTTACTGATTTAAAATATACAAGTTTTTCTTCAAGTGCTTTTTTGCCTTCTAAAGTCAAGTAATGTTTTTCCATGTAATTTTGTCTCTCCTTTTTGAATGTCTACTTGTGATATTATAACCACAAGCGTTTAAATTGTCAAATGAAATTTGATTATAATTTATTAAATTTTGCAAATAATAAGTGAAATATTAACTTTTATGGAGGTTTTTATGCTTACGATACTAAGTTTTTTAATTATGGTTGCTGGCGGAGTCAATTGGCTTATGATAGGCCTTTTGCAATATGATTTTATTGCAGGAATTTTTGGCTTTCAAGGCAGCATTTTTTCAAGGATACTTTACATTGTTATAGGCGCTGCTACTGCTTTTTTCGTATTTAAAGTCTTGAAAGGAAAAGGCAAAGTCAGTGTATTTTCAAGACGCAATAAACAAGATATGGCAAAGAACATAGCAAAAATGAACAATCAAACAGCAAATGCAAATGTAAATGTAGAAGCCTCATCTGAAAACTTACCTAAGCAAGAGCAAGGCTTGCTAAACGAGCATTTACATGAAGATGATATGCAATAATATTTTTATGCTGAAAGGAGGCTAATATGTCAAGATGGCTTGTTTATATTTTTATAGGAGCAACCTTTGCAACATCTTTTGCATGTATAATATTCTAATTATTTATGATAACTTGAACCAGAGTTGATCATAAATGCTCTATAAATTTGTTCCAAAATCATGACACGCGCTAAATTATGAGGATAAGTCGGTTTACCAAAAGATATTTTTTCATTAACTACACTTTTAACGCTGTCGCTAACCCCGTAAGAGCCGCCTATAACAAAGGTAATCGTGCTGACACTTTGCGTCTTATCTTGCAATTTTGATGCAAACTCTTCGCTCGTAAATTGTTTGCCCTCAATTGCAAGTAAAATGGAATAACCCGCCAAATGTGATATAATGTCCTGCCCTTCTTTATTCAAGGTCAAAGCTTTTTCAAATTGATTTTTCTCGGCTATTTCAATTATATTAAGTTTACAAAATCTTGAAAGTCGCTTTTGATACTCTTTACAGGCATCAATCCAGTACTGCTCCTTTAAATTACCTACACATACTAAATTTATCGTTAACATATCACACCTAAAATAAACGTTAAAAAGGTAACGCCCGCAGTAAGCACAAAACTGAGCAATATTATTGGTAAATAATTGGAATTTAATTTAAAAGGTCCATTTAATATTTTTCTATCTAAATCAGTCATCATACCCATTTTTAAATTAGTGTCCATATATATTTTTTCAATGTCTACTATATTTTCTTTTTGGTCTTGTCCGTTTAATAAAGCTTTTGAATTGTTTATATCATTTATATAATCCGCTTTAGCAACCTCTTTATAAATTTGCTCTTGCAAACTTGCAAATTTTTTTGCTGTCGTTTCCATAAAAAGTTGCTTGACCAAAAATATAAGAAAATACAATAAAAGTCCAAACAAAATTGATAAAAATAATATTCCAACTATGCCGTTATAGGCAAAACCAGCAACGGTATTTACTATTTTCGCCATCCATGTTCCGTTTACAGATGAAAAGCCCATAAAGACACTGAGAGCGTTATTCATAAAGTGAATAATCATAGCGGGATATATACTATCGCAAAGAATGCTAACATACCCCACGAAAACGCCTATTATTGTGGCATAGAAAAATTGCTCTATATTACAATGTAAAAGTCCAAACAGCACAGAGGAAATTATAATAGCTTTTTTCTGCCCCCAAACTTGACTAGTTTTTAAAAGCATTCCTCTATGAGCAGTTTCCTCACAAATTGCAGGCAAGAGTGCGGTAAAAAATAAATTGACAAAAAGCATATAAACGGGATACTGTGTTACGCTTTCTCCCGCAGAAAATTTATAGCCGAATAACGCTAGTATAATATCAAAAAAGGAAGCGACAAAAATATTTAAAAGAAAAACGACAACGCCCATTATAAATGCAATGAGCACAGCTTTCCAAGAAATTTTTTTATAACCATAAAAAGTAAATGTCGTTTTGATTTTTTCTTTTTGCAGCAAAGAAAACATAAATATCGACAAACAAAACAAAAGTCCAATCTGCACTACAATGTTAAAGACATAGCCAAGTCCCCCGCCTAAAAAATCTAATAAATGAAAACTTGATAAAATTCGCAGAGCAATAAATGCCACAACGATAACGAGATATGTTATATAAGAATTTCTTATAGTCCTATTTTTAAAAGTCATTTTTCTCCTTTAGTACATTTTACTACAAAACTTTGCATTTAATGCAAGATTGTAAATAAAATAAACATAATTAGTCCTACACCAAGCGCGATCCAAATTATCAATGGTGGCATTTTATTGACATCAGTTTTAGTAAGCTCTTTTTGATTTTTGTGTTTAAAATAAAATTTATCTATAAGGTAAAATATTGCAAAGGTCACTAAAACAAGCACTATCGCAATCACCCAAACCCACCAAAGCGAATAATCTAAACGAAATACATCTTTTTGAGTGATAATAGCAATAAACGCTAAAAATATAGTAATGGAATTGTTTACAAAATGCACAATAATGCTTGAAAGAAGAGAGCCTGTACGCGTTGCAATCCAGCCAAGTATCAATCCTATAAGCATAGGAAATACAAGTTGTTGCAAATTGCAATGCATAAGTGCAAATAAAGCAGCAGAAATCAATATAGAAATTGAATCTGACATATTTTTACGTAAGCCTTGTAAAATTACACCTCTAAATATAATTTCTTCGGCAATAGCAGGTAAAAAAGCATACAAAAACATATTCAAAAACAGCCAGCCCACATTATCCAAAGGAAGACCCAATAACCCATCATTGACATTATAACCAATTAAACGCAAAATCTCATCCACTCCGCCTATATAAAACTGGAGCCCAAATAAAGCAATAAAAGCCACAGCGATACAAAGTAATGTGTTTTTATATCCCATTCTGAAATTTAAATTGATGGCTTTAAAGCTTATTTTGCTGCATTTACTATAAATCAGGTAAGTTGAAACAAAAGCTATTGGACCACAAAATGCATTACAAATAACAAAAGGCAAACTGGTTGTAACCTCATTATAATCTACCCCTATTATATTTGCAACGCTCAAAGCGACTATGGTAGCAACAATTGTTACAGCGAATAAAGCAAGCATAGCAAAGATAAATGCTTTGCCGCTGTCTTTACTATCATAATAATTACGTAAGTACTTTTTTTCGTCCATAGCAGTAGTATAAAACAAATAAACAAAAAAAACAAGAATTCTCTTTACAAAGAATGCATTTTTCGCTAAAATATATAACATAACGACAAAAAAAGAGGAGAAAAGTAATGATAGACTTCATGCTTATTGCAATTAAAGAGGCAAACAAAGCGAAAGATAAGGGAGAAGTGCCTGTGGGGGCAGTCATTGTTAAAGATAATAAAGTGATAGCAACTGGCAGAAATAAACGTGAAAAAAAGCATAGCGCAATCGCTCATGCTGAAATTTTAGCCATAAAAAAAGCCTGCAAAAAACTCAAATCGTGGAGGCTTGATGGCTGCGAGATTTATGTCACCCTCGAGCCCTGCCCTATGTGCGCGGGCGCAATCGCAAACGCAAGGATTGACAAGATAATCTATGCCGCACCTGACACCACAAGTGATGACAATCTATGCGAGGCAATCTGCCAAAGCACACGCCTTAATCATAAAGTAATAATGGAAAAAGGCAAGTATGAGCGCACAAGTAGGTCGCTCTTAAAAGACTTTTTTAAAGATAAAAGAAACAAAAAAGATGTCTAAGACATCTTTTTTTAGTCGAATTGAAATTAAGCTTAACGCGGTACTAAGCAGTTTATCGGCTGACTATAACAATTCCATCAACTTCTCTTTAAACTCCTCGTCTGTTATAATTCCATTTTCTTTTAATTTTCTAAGTTCTGCAATTTTACGCTCTTTCTCCTTGTCAGACATTCCTTTAGGCTGCTGCTCAATATTCTCTGAATGACCAAAATAAACGTCATCATGAGGTTTAACCCAAATCATATCGCTCATAAATAAAGTGACAATTAAAAGAATTGACGGAATGGATACTAAGCCTAAACATAGCGTTATAGTAATCGCTGCATAATAATAAGCGCTTCTCGCTCTGAAAAACTCCCCTTTACCTGCAATGGCATATATCAGCAGCCCTGCACTTGTTAAAAAGGCTGCGGCAGAGATAAAGTCATAAATCACACTGAAAAGAGAATATCCCATAATATCACCTAATACAAGTCGATAAATAGCAAAGCCAATATTTGACGCTGCATTTATAAAATTGAGAACTATAACTGCAATTAACAATAATCTTTTACTTTTATTCATAGTAATATGCTAACATATCTTTGGTAATAAGTCAAATAAAATAATTGTATAACATATCAATTCATTTTGAAAAAAGTAAGAAATATGATATATTTTTGAAATAAAGGAAGAAGTATGATTATAGTAATCACAGGCGCGTCAAGCGGAATAGGAAAGGGTTTTAAAGAATACTACGAGGCAAAAGGTCACAAGGTATATAACATCTCAAGAGAGGAGGCAGATTTTAATTGCGATGTGACAGATTTTAATGCAATCAAAAACGCTTTTGCAGAGATTGGCAAAAATGGCAAGATTGATATGCTGATAAATTGTGCAGGGTTTGGCGGCTCTGGCGCAGTTGAACTTACAGAGCATGAAAAAGTTCAAGCAATATATGACGTCAATATAATTGGCACTATCAACTGCATTCAAGCGTGTATTCCTCTTATGGAAAATAGCGGCAAAATTATTAACATTTCTTCCGCAATGGCGCTTTTCCCAATCCCGTTTCGTGGCTTTTATGCTTCATCAAAAAGCGCGATAATCACTCTGACAGATGCCTTACGTATGGAACTATCTAGCACTAAAATTCAAGTGACCGCCCTTTGCCCAAGCGATATTAAAACTAACTTCACTAAAAATCGATTAAAAGACTATAAAACCAATGAGCGCTATGGCGAGGCAATAAAACTTTCCACAGAAAAAATTGACAGCCGTGAAGAAAGGCGTATGCCTCTTGATAAAGCCATTAAAATCATGACCAAATGGATTAATAAAAAACACTTAAAACCGCTGTATGTAATGACTTTCAAATTTAAACTTTTAAAATTTGCTATGGGTATCTTCCCGAAATCGCTTTACCTAAAAATCTGCACCAAAGCATATTACAAGCAAAAATAAAAGAAGTGGAATTTCACTTCTTTTTTATATTACTTTTGTCATTTAAGCCAACAATTAATAGAGGATTCGACCATGGCCGCGCTTGTCATTTCGACCGCAGCGGAGAAATCTCGCGGCACTTCGCGGGAACATGGCAATGCGGGTATCAAGCATTGTCTGCTCTTATATAATTGGACAGAAGTTTTTCGGAAACGAAAAACGTATGGACACCTTATTGAAAGAGGGCTAGGCGGAGAAAACGCAAGTTAGCGAGCCCAGTCGTAAGACTTGTCCGCGTAAAAACAAAAAATCAATCGTCTTTCGATTGATTTTTTGTTGTCCAAAGCGTTGTCTGTCCTAATACACGTCTGCTTGTTTCGGCTCGCTCTTGTCCTCAATCTCGACAACGATGGCCTCGGTAGTTAGCATTGTCCCTGCAACTGATGCGGCATTTTGAAGTGCGGAGCGGGTCACCTTTGTAGGGTCGATAATTCCGCGTTCAATCATATCGCAATATTCATTTTTAAGTGCATCAAAGCCATATGCCTTTTTATCTATATTAGCCACAATAATATTTACTACAACGCCGCCATCTACACCTGCATTTTTAGCGATTTGGCGAATAGGCTCTTCAATAGCCTTAAGCACTATCATAGCACCTGTTTTTTCATCGCCCTCAAGACTTGAAGCAAGTTCAGAAATCGCTTTGCCAGTTTTGAGTAGCGCTACGCCACCACCAGGGACAACGCCCTCCTCGCTTGCAGCCTTGGTTGCAGCAAGAGCGTCCTCAATGCGAAGCTTCTTCTCTTTCATTTCGACTTCGGTTGCTGCGCCCACTTTAATTACTGCCACGCCACCAGCAAGTTTTGCAAGACGATCATTTAGTTTTTCTATTTCATACTCGCTGGTTGCTTCTTTGATTTGGTTTTTGATTACTTTAACGCGGGCTGCAAGCGCTTCTGCAGCTCCTGCTCCCTCTACAATCGTTGTATTATCCTTGTCAACTTTGACAGATTTAGCCCTACCAAGCATATCAAAAGTTGTTTCGTTAAGTTCAAGTCCAAGTTCCTCACTTATAACTCGTCCGCCAGTAAGCACAGCTATATCTTCAAGCATAGCTTTACGCTTATCTCCAAAACTTGGCGCTTTGACAGCCACGCAGTTGAAAGTGCCACGAAGTTTATTTAATATAAGCGTTGTAAGCGCTTCGCCCTCGACATCATCAGCAATGATGAGTAGTTTTGCACCTTGCTTTACAATTTGCTCGAGTATTGGCAAAATCTCTTGAATATTAGATATCTTTTTGTCAGTGATAAGAATGTATGGGTTGTCAAGTTCGGCAATCATCTTTTCCATGTTGGTGGACATATAAGGAGATAGATAGCCGCGATCAAACTGCATACCCTCTACTATACTTAATTCGGTTTGCATAGTTTGCGCTTCTTCCACAGTAATAACGCCGTCACTACCCACCTTACTCATTGCCTGTGCAATAAGAGTACCGATTGCATCATCTCCAGCTGAAATGCTTGCAACTTGGCTTATGGATTTACTACCCTCCACTGGCTTAGATAAGGTTTTTAGTTGCTCGCACGCGATTTCCACCGCTTTAAATATGCCTTTTTTCAAGATGATAGGGTTTGCGCCTGCCACAAAGTTTTTCATACCCTCGCGAATAATCGCTTGAGCAAGCACGCAAGCAGTTGTAGTGCCATCGCCTGCGACGTCGTTGGTTTTTACGCTCACTTCTTTGATAAGTTCTGCCCCCATATTTTCAAAAGGATTTTCAAGTTCGATCTCTTTTGCAATTGTCACGCCATCATTGGTGATAAGCGGCGAAGAATATTTCTTGCCAAGTACAACGTTGCGTCCCTTAGGGCCTAATGTAATTTTAACAATATTAGCAAGGTTATTAACTCCGTTCTCGAGTGACTTTCTTGCTTCAATACCCTCTAAGATTTTCTTTGACATAACGCTCCTCCTATTTCAAAATTGCCAAAATATCTGCTTGGCGAACTATTACATATTTTTTATCCTCAACGGTTACCTCTGTCCCGCTATACTTACTGAAAAGCACTTCATCTCCAACTTCAACCTGCATTTCAATTTCTTTACCCTCTAGGCAGCCACCCTTACCAACGGCAATAACTCTTGCCACTTGCGATTTTTCTTGTGCTGCTGTAGGAAGCAAAATACCGCTTTTGGTTTCTTTCTCGCTTTCCTTAGGTTCTAGTAAAACTCTGTCAAATAATGGTTTAATTTTCATAAACTCCTCCTTATATGTTTATATTATACGACTTGAAAATTAATTTGTAAAGCAATGAACAATGTATTTTTGCTCATAGATTGCAACAATTTGTCATACAATTAGATTGTATAAAAGGTTAGTACAAGAATGCAAGATAATATGACAAAAAAACATAAAATTTTTATCATGAGCGCTATATTTAGCTTTTTTGCCTGTGGAGTAGCTTTGGCTATTTTGTTATCAAATGTGCTTTTTCGTCCAGTGTCATCAAACAACTTAAATGCAGTTACCTCCCCTAATTTTGAAGTACATTTTATTGCACTTAATAAATCTCAAATAGAAGCAAATGCAAACTCACTTTGTCAAGATTATCAAAAACTGGGCGCGGGCGGTTATGTTTGGCAAGTGGGAGCATATTATCATATTCTTTCAAGCGGTTTTGAAAACAGATCGGATGCCGAACTTGTGCAAAATAATCTACTCAAAACTCATGGCATTTCAAGCGAATTAATTTCTATAAAATTTGAAAGTTTTAAACTTAATGGAAACTTTACGTCTGATAATAAAAAAATACTTGAAAAAGCTGTTAACTCTTTTTTTGATGCATACAAAAGTCTTTATGATATAGCAATAAGTCTTGATACACAAGTGACAAATGTGCTTGAAGCAAGACTTGCTGTAAACTCGGTTTGCACGCGTATATCAAATATTTATGCTGACTATCAAACAGTGTTTGCACGCGATAAAAGCTTAGCTAAACTAAATAGCTATTTAGAAAAAGAGGTTGATACGTCGTCAAAGCTAGCTTCGGAAACGCTAATATCACCTACTCAAACCTATGCGTCACTTGTCAAATATAGATATATAGAACTTTTGAAATGTTATTACGATTTGGCGAATGAATTAAAATAAAAGTTGCTCAAAAAGATGCTTCGACTCACTCGCTACGCTCGCAGCTCAGAATGACATACGCTAATAAATGCACTCAACTAGTACGCGGCTAAGTCACTCAGAATGACATGCTCGAAATCTGTCATTCTGACGACAAGGGCGGAATAATCTTTTTAACTAAACAGCATTTATATAAAAAAGGTTATAAAAATATAACCTCTTTCTTACATAATTATATTCAAAATCTTATTAGGCACATAAATTACTTTTTTAACGCAGGACAAGTCTGCACATACGTCACTATGATGACTTTTAACTATTTCTAAAACTTTATCTTGCGAGGCACCATTTGGCACAATGATAACTTTTTTAAGTTTTCCATTAATTTGAAGTGGTAGCTTTATATCATCTTCCACTAAATATTTTTCTTGAAACTCTGGCCATTTTTCCTGCAAAATCTGCGATTTAAATACCTTTTCGAAAAGCTCGCTGGTCATGTGAGGAGCAAGCGGATTCAATAAAACTAAGAAAGTACGCAGCTCTTCACGAGTGATAAAGCCGTCATCGCGAATTTTCTTAATAAAACTCATACAACTTGAAATGCAAGTGTTAAGTTTGAGTTCTTCATAATCCTCGCCCATTTTTTTAATAAGTCTGTTAAGTTCGTAAATATGAGCACTACTTATTTCTTCGCCTTTAATCATATCTTGAAGAGCCCACACCTTATCTAAAAAGCTTGTAATACCATTGATTCCGTCATAAGTCCAAGGAGTGTTATCTTCATAACCACCGAGGAAATGCACATGAAGTCTAGCTGCATCTGTACCATATTTTTCGATTACTTCTAGCGGCGACACTCCATTTGTAGAGCTTTTTGACATCTTTTTACCTTGATCGTCAAGAATAAGTCCACTGCCCATTTTCTTTTTGAAAGGGTCCCGAGTAGGCACTGCACCTATTTCATAAAGAAAATTTTGCCAAAAGAAAGAATAGATTACATGACGGGAAACATGCTCTTTGCCGCCTGTATAGCAGTCCACACTGCCCCAGTATTTCGCCTTATCAAAATCAACGAGTGCACTATCATTGTGAGGATCCATATATCGAAGCCAATACCAACTCGAGCCTGCCCAGTTTGGCATTGTATCCGTTTCGCGCTTTGCCTCACGCCCACATTTTGGACATTTACAATTTACAAAACTGTCAATTTTAGAAATCGGACTATCGCCATTTTTATTTGGAGTGTAATCTTGTGTTTCTGGAAGAACAAGCGGCAATTTTTCCTCTGGCACAACGCCACAATGAGGACAGAAAATTACAGGGAAAGGCTCTCCCCAATAACGCTGGCGGTTGAATGCCCAGTCGCGCATTCTATAATTTACTTGCTTAAAGCCGCTGCCTTGCGCTATTACTTTTTCGGCAATCTTGGTTTTAGCTTGTTTTACAGGTAAGCCAGTAAACTCAGCCGAGTTAAGCATTTTACTATTTTTTTCGAGATACTCTTTTTTCTCAACCGCTTGTTTAGATACATCTCCCTCAATGACTTGAAGCATAGGAATATTGAACGCCTTAGCAAATTCATAATCGCGCTGGTCATGCGTTGGCACTGCCATGACGGCTCCTGTTCCCGAACCTGCCAAAACAAAGTCAGCAAGATATACAAAAACTTTTGTTCCGTTTACTGGATTTTTCACATAAAGTCCCTCTAAAAGGCACCCAGTTTTACTCTTTGTGTCAGACATACGATCAAACTCGCTGCGAAGCGCGGTTTCATTACGATAAGCAATTGCTTTATCATAATTTTTAATATATTTTTTATATTTGTCAACAAACTCATGTTCTGGTGCAAGAGCAACAAAGGTGACACCATATATGGTTTCAATGCAAGTGGTGTAAATTTCAAGACTATCAAGTTTTTCATCTTTATCGTTATACAAATCAAACTTGACTTGCAGCCCCTCAGTTTTGCCTATCCAGTAACGCTGCTCGTCTTTTAAGTTTTCTGCCATCTCAATTCTATCAACATTACCTAGCATTTTTTCGGCATACTCACGCATTTTTAAATACCAAACATCACGGCTCTTTTGCACAACCTCGCCGCCGCAGCGGTCGCATTTGCCACCTTGACTGTCCTCATTTGAAAGCGTTGTCTGACAGTGCGGACAATAGTTTACGACACTACTTTTCTTGTATGCTTTCCCCTGCTTCAAAAATTGCAAGAAAATCCATTGCGTCCATTTATAATAATCGGGATCACTTGAGCAAACTGTTCTATCCCAATCAAAAGACAAGCCAAGACGCGCAAACTGACCCATAATATTTTTCATACCTTTAGCGACAAATTCACGCGGATTGATACCTGTTTTAATGGCTGCATTTTCAGCAGGAAGTCCAAAAGCATCTCCACCAATTGGGAAAAGAACGTTAAAGCCTTTAAAACGCTTATATCTTGCCAGTGCGTCGGCTGGAATAGTCCCTTTAAGATGACCTAGATGGATGTTTCCGCTGATATTAGGAAATTCGTATAAAACATAATATTTAGGCTTAGTCGGATGAAAATCAATCGCCTTAAAAGCTTTTTCATCCATCCACTTTTTTTGCCACTTTTCTTCAATAGATTTAAAATCGTAGTTCATGCTGCCTCCAAAATTTAATTAATTATATACTAAATAAAAATTATAAGCAAGCGAAATAAAAAGAAAAGTACGCCTTTGCTGCCGTACTTTTTTATTATTCATTTTTTTATTAACAGATATTTATATTAACCAAGCTCCTCTTCTGCCTCAGGCACTCTAACTTTAGCTGCATCGCTATCACTTTCTAAAGAAATTGTATTGCAAGATACTTCATAGGCAACTCTTGTTTGCTCTGAACCATCTTCCAGTCTTTTCAAATATTCTCTAGACTGTATTCTACCAGTGAGAGTAAGCTTACTGCCAACTAATGTATCACGCATAAGCCTTGCGTTTTTGCCCCACATTATACAAGGAATATAATCGCTTTTTGTAAAGCCTCGATCACCTTTTCTAGGCCTATTTACAGCCAAAAGCACATCACATATCTCACGATTAAATGGAGTAACGCGATATACTGGCTTCTTGCAAACAAAGCCCGTAAGTTCAAGCATGTTACACTGATTTGGATTTACACTTTCAAGTGGCAAAAATTCTTGAACTAAAAAATGTAACACAAGCTTACTATGCAATTGTCCAGGCTTATTATAACTTCTATATTCACCTTGCAACGCAACTTTATCCCCTGCTTTAAGTTCGCTTGTCATCAATTTTTCTGGTATAGTAATTGGTATTCTATCTTCGTTTCCAGATAATCGTGGAATAATCAATTCCGTTTCATAAAAACAATCATTCTCTACAATAAAATTTTTGTTAGGGTGCTTGGCTATGGTGCCAATAAGTTGACCTAAATTCGTTCGATTTTCAGTTGTCATAAAATTCCTCCTAATTTGGTTTTTGAGTGCCATTATTATCAATTGTGTAATTATCCTTGTAAATCAAATCACCTACGCTTGTAACTTTGTAACCTTGCATCTTAAGCCTGCTAAGCACTAATGGAAGCGCATCAAGTACATGGTCAGCATTGTTATGCATTAGAATGATAGAGCCATTTTTAATTTTACTTATAACGCGCGAGCATATTTCGCCGCCAGAAAGTCCTTTCCAGTCAAGGCTGTCGACATCCCATTGAATGGTTGTTAGTTTTAGTTCATCACAAGTATCAAGCAGCGTGTTATTATAAGAGCCGTAAGGCGGACGAAATACACTAACTTCTTTGCCAGTTATATTTTTGATTTTGTCGATAGAAGTGGAAAGCTCATTTTTCATAGTTGCTTTATCAAGTTTAACCATATCTGGATGAGTGTTGGAATGAGTGCCTATTTCCACCCCTGCTTCATCTATTTTTTTGACCATTTCAGGGAATTTATCCACCCAAAAGCCAACTAAAAAGAAAGTAGCGTTTGCCTCATATTCCTTAAGAATAGACAATATGCCTTCAGTTTTATCAGCACCCCATGCAGCATCAAATGAGATTGCCACCTTTTTCTCCTCAGTTGCCACACTATACACTGGTACACGTCTACCACTATAACCAAAGAAAACTTGAGCGCAGTTTCCTCCTGTGAATGGGATACAAAGAAGCACCATTACAACTACTATTGCACAAAAAATTTTAATAGTTCTTGATTTGATAACACAAAACGGCATACAAACCTCGCTTTTAATGATAATACTTTTACTCTATTTCTTCCTACTTAATAATTGACGCTTAAAGTCGAAAATTAGGAATATTTGTCGAGCTAGTTCATCACTAATATATTTAGGCGATAAGGAATTTATTACTGTTTTCATACCGTGTTTTAGTAGACTTTTAACAAAATGTAAATTCAAAACAAACTAAAATTCCATTATACTGGAAACGCGAGTATTTTATCCAGTTTTATGGAATAATAAAAACATGAAAGAAACACTAGGGATGCGATTAAAAGCACTTCGTAAGGAAAAGGGATTAAGTCAAGTAGAGCTTGCAAGGCTAATCGGAGTGGGCAAATCTATAGTAAGTTTATATGAAAAAGATGTGAGCGAACCCACATCTTCTAAAATCATAGCAATATGCAAATGTTTTGATGTTACAAGTGATTATCTACTTGGACTAAAAGAATTTTCAGACTAAATTAAAGCAAGTTTATATATTCCAAATATCTGTTTTTTAATTATCTGGGAGCCCGCGGTCAAACGTTCAGCCTCAGGTAATTTTTTAGTATCCAATGGCAGTATTTTTAAACCGAAATCAATGGCAATACTGGTGTTTGCCTCACATGCGCATGCGTATATAACTTCTTTTGCGCCGTTAAAATTGATATAACGAAGCCCTTTGCGATAGCGCTGCGAAATAGGCAAGGAGGAAACATCCAACTTTTTAACATAGCCGTTATCTGTAGCGAGAAATACATTTTTAAAGTCAAGTTGGCAAGCGAAGATCACTTTATCTCCCTCTTCTAAATTAATTCCTCTAACGCCGCCAGACACTCTACCCTGCACCGGAACGTCACTTTTTTCAAAGTTCAAGCAATTGCCAAGTGCACTTAGCATTAATACGCTTTTCCCAGTTTTTTCAAGTTCAACGTTAATAAGCTGGTCATCATTATTAAGTTTTAATACTTGATAGAATGACTTAATAGAAATGCAATCTTTAAAGGTCGAACGTTTAACCATGCCGTCTTTGGTCATAAATATTAAGTTCCCCTCATTAGAAACTGAAATAAAGCAAACGGCAAACTCATTTTTGCCTGCCATAGGTTCTAAGCTGGACAGCGGCATGCCCTTATCACGGAACTTACACTCTTTAATCTTGTCACAAGCCACTTTGATACAATTACCTAGATTGGTAAAAATCAAAACTGTTTCGCTGCCAGACACTGGCAACATTTGGCTGTGAAGATCTGTTATCGTTGTATTATCAGATAGCGTCTTTTGCGACATAGAATAGTTTTTCACTGAAAACTTTTTGATAGTTCTGCCATGAGATAAGGCTAAAATATACTTGCTATCATCAAGCCCACTTTCCTTAACTTCTTCTAATTTTATTTCGCTATTGTGTAAAATGCTTGTTTTGCGTGGACTATTATAATTTTTCTTAATTTCAAGTAATTCTTTTTTAACAACTTCAAACTGAGCTTTTTTAGAAGCTAAAATTTCTTCATACATTTTAATCTTGCGTTTAAGTTCTGCAAGTTCAGCTTCCAATTTTTCAACTTCCAAATTGACAAGGCGAGATAGACGCATTTCCAAGATAGCTTGAGTTTGCTTATCTGAAAAGCCAAAACGCGCTTTTAATTTTTGCTTTGCTTCGGTTATGCTAGATGACTTTTTAATAATTTTAATAACTTCATCAATATTTTTAATAGCAATTAACAAGCCTTCCACTATATGAGCACGCTCTTTTGCGGCGTTGAGTTCAAATTTAGTTCGTCGTACCACAATCTCACGTTGATAATTAGTATAATAGGATATAATTTCCAAAAGACCTAATTGCTTAGGTTTTCCACCCGCAATAGCCACCATATTTATGGCAAAAGATTGCTGTAAATTAGTTGATTTAAATAAAAATTCTAGGATTTTTTTAGGTTTAGCATCCTTTTTAAGCCTAATAACCGCGCGTATGGTCTTATCTGACTCGTCAACTATATCAGCAATATCAGATAGTTTATCCTTATTTTGGTCTTTAAGTTCGGCTATTTTTTGTAGTAACAGCGCTTTATTTACTTGATATGGAAGCTCGGTAATCACTAAACTTGTTTTACCTGCAACCGTCTCAAGATTTACTTTTGCGCGCATCATAATTTTGCCTTTGCCTGTTCGGTAAGCCTGCTCTAAGCCGTCATCAAAATAAATCTGACCACCAGTTGGGAAATCTGGTCCCTTAATGTATTTCATCATATCTTGAAGTGAAATTCGAGGGTTGTCTATATATGCAATTATTCCATCAATACATTCGCCAAGATTGTGAGGTGGAATATTTGTGGCAACTCCTACCGCAATTCCAGATGCTCCGTTTACAAGAAGATTTGGGAAACGTCCTGGAAGCATATCAGGCTCTTGCAATGTGTCATCAAAGTTATAGCTCCATCTCACAGTGTCTTTTTCCAAATCGCGAAGCAGTTCTAACGCAAGCGGAGCAAGTTTTGCCTCTGTATAACGCATAGCAGCTGGAGTATCGCCATCCACCGAACCAAAGTTTCCTTGTCCATCTACAAGCGGCATGCGCATAACAAAATCTTGCGCCATACGGCACATTGCGTCATAAACAGAGCTATCGCCATGAGGATGATATTTACCAAGGCAATCTCCGACAAGCCTTGCCGACTTGCGGTATTCTCGGTCTGGATACATATTAAGTTCCATCATGGCATAAAGAATACGTCTTTGAACTGGCTTAAGCCCATCTTCTACGCGCGGTAAAGCGCGATCCATAACCACGCATTCGGTGTAAGGAATCATGGAGTCGTGTAAAACTTCTTCAATGGAGCGATAAATAATCCCCTTTTGTCCACCATCATTGCTTGTCGACTCTTCTACTTTTTCTTCCTCTAGTAAATTCATTTGAACTGCATCTTTTTTATCGTCTTGCATTTATACCTCTTTAATTATGATAGTTTTTATAAAAATCATCTTCTTTATCAAAGTTTGCATGTATTGAAATATATTGCTTTCTAGCATCTATATCATCTCCCATCCAAGTGGTAACCATCTTTTCAGCCATTGCGGCATCATCAATGGAAACTTGAATTAAAGTTCTCTTATCTGGGTCCATCGTGGTATCTTTTAACTGGTCTGCATTCATCTCTCCAAGCCCTTTATATCGTGAAAGCGTATAACCTTTGCCCGCTCTTGCAATAGCATCTGGAAGTTCCACATCTGAGTAAACATATTCCACAAAATCTTTTTTAGCCACTCGATAAAGTGGAGGTAGTCCAATAAAAACATGTCCCTCGGTGATAAGCGGCCTCATATATCGATAGAAGAAAGTGAGTAGTATAGAGCGTATATGAGCACCATCTTGGTCAGCATCTGAAAGGATGATGACTTTATGATAACGTAAACTAGAAAGATCCAAATCTTCGCCAATTCCAGTATTAAGCGCGGAAATAATCATACGTATTTCCTCATTGGCAAGCACTTGGTCAATTCGCTTTTTTTCAGCGTTTAGCGGTTTACCTCTAAGAGGCAGTACGGCTTGATAGCGTCTATCTCGACCTTGCTTTGCAGAACCTCCTGCCGAATTGCCCTCCACTATAAATAACTCACACATTGAATTATTTCTTGAAGTAGCAGCAGCCAATTTACCTACTAGATTAAAATTCTCCGCATTATTTCTAGCCCTTGCTACCTCTTTAGCACGCTTTGCGCTCTCTCTAACCTTAGCCGCTCCTTTGGCTTTATTAATTATAATCTCAGCAGTGCTTGCTTGTTTTTTATCGCTGAAAAATTTATTTAACTGTGCAATAGTCAAATTTTCCACAAAAGTTTTCGCTTCTGGATTGCCAAGTTTTGTCTTTGTCTGCCCTTCAAATTGCACATTGTTCATTTTAATATTAATGACACAAGTTATCCCTTCGCGATAATCTTCACCAAGCAAATTGGCTTCCTTTTCTTTTAGAAAATTGTTATTACGAGCGTAATCATTCATTACTTTTGTGTAAGCAGATTTAAAACCGGTTTCATGGGTACCACCCTCAATGGTTGGAATATTATTTACAAAACTGAAGCAGTTTTCTGTATAACTGTCAGTGTAAATAAACGCGACTTCTAAATCAAAATTTTTTTCTTCCGCATGGAAAAATATAGGTTTTGCAATAACCTTAGTTTTTTCTTCCACAAGATAATTTACAAAGTCGGAAATTCCGCCCTCATAATGATAACTTTCTTCACTGCCACTCTCTTCATCTTTAACGTTGATTTTTAACCCTTTATTTAAAAACGCAAGCTCCTTTGCCCGACGAGTTATTGTTTCAAAGTTAAATTTGAGGGACCCAAACATAGCCTCATCTGGAAGAAATGTAACTCGTGTTCCACTCTTCTCTGTTTTGCCTATAAGCTTTAAAGGAGCGATTGGTACACCGCTGTACATTTTTCCATTTTCATCCATATAGGAATGAAAATTAATTTGATATTCTTTGCCATCTTTGTATACGGTTACATTACAAAACTTAGAAAGTGCATTTGTGACAGAAGCGCCCACGCCATGCAATCCGCCTGAGAATTTATAGTTTGAATTATTAAACTTCCCCCCAGCATGCAAAGTGGTATAAACAACTTCAACACCGCTTTTATGTAAAGTTGGATGATTGTCAACTGGAATACCTCGACCATTATCTTCCACCGTTGCACTGCCGTCAGAATTGATCGTTATAGAAATGGTATCTCCATAACCATTTGAAATTTCATCAATGGCATTATCTACAATCTCCCACAGAAGATGATGCATACCTTTAATGCCAGTTGTGCCTATGTACATGCCAGGACGCAAACGAACTGCATCCAACCCCTCAAGCACCACAATATCATTTGAATTATATGTTTTGTCTGCCATAAATCTCCTCTTGTTACATATATTCTAACATAAATTTAAAAAATTAAAAAACATTTTTACTTAATTTTCAAGCAAACAAAAATTGTATACTTATACATATAATTGTATAATTATTTATATTATAGAAAAATTCAATTAAGGGCATATATAATATTAAGGAGAACAATATGAAAAAAATCGTACTAACTGGTGGCGGCACAGCTGGGCATATTTATCCTGCGCTTGCTGTGGGAGAACAGATCAGACAAGACTTCATAGTCCATTACATTGGCGGAAGCGGCATGGAAAAGAAAATTATTAAAAATGAAAAAGGAATTATCTTTCATGAAATACGAACTGTTAAATTAGAACGTAAACTAACGCCCTCTAATCTTTTAATTCCTTTCAAGCTTTTTCAAGCAGTGCGAGACGCAAGAACTATGCTAAAAAAAATACAGCCCGATGTTATCTTTTCCAAAGGTGGCTTTGTCGCAGTGCCAGTTGCAATTGCAGGAAAAATGCTTGGCATTCCAATCGTCAGCCATGAATCGGATTTAAGCATGGGACTTGCAAATAAAATAATTTTAAAGTGCTGCAGTTATATGTGTACTGCCTTTCCTGACACCGCTAAGAATTGTTATAAATGCGTGTATACAGGCCAACCCATTCGCAAAAAAGTGTTTGAGGGCAACCGCGAAAATATCAAGGGTGACTTTGATAAAAACAAACAAAATTTAGTTGTTATAGGCGGCTCACTTGGTGCAAAATTCATAAATGAAAAAGTGTGGGAAAACCTTGCTCCTCTTACTAAAAAATTCAATGTAGTGCATATCACTGGCAAACAGGCGAAAGAAAAACATACTCATAAAAATTATCTGCAAGTTGACTACGCGGAAAATATAGGCGACTATTTAGCCTTTGCCGATATTATACTCTCACGTGCAGGCAGCGGAGCTATAAACGAATTTGTCGCACTTAGAAAACCCGCCTTGTTAATTCCGCTTTCCAAAAAATGTTCTCGCGGTGACCAAATAGAAAATGCAAAACTATTTAAAGACCGTAATTTATGCGACATGCTTGAAGAGGAAGAATGTGACAATGCAATATTACTTGCAAAACTTGAAAAATTATCACAAAACACTGCATTTTACATTAAAAACATGAAAAATGCGCAAAATTTTGATAGTTGTGCACAAATTATTGAGTTAATAAAAAAAGTATCGCATTAATACGAGCGATACTTTTATTTAAAATGAGGATATCCATAGCCCTCCAAATTATGGTTAAAGGTGATGCCTTTGCAGCAAGAGAGCAGCATTCTTTTTATCTGGTCAGGAGTAAGCTTAGCATCTTTTTCAAGCAGCAGGCAAACAAGTCCAGCAATCATAGGCGTTGCGACAGATGTACCGCTAAGCTTACAATAGCCTCCCTCGTGGCTGCAAGATATAATGTCCACTGAGGGCGCAACGAGATCTGGCTTAAAGCGTTGAAAGGCGGGACCTCTAGAGGAAAATTCAGCTATTTCAAAAAATTGCTCTTTGTATTCGTTTTCAATTCTATTATCGTCAAACCCACCTACGGTTATGATTTTGCTGCTGACTCCCGGACTTTTTATTGTCTGAAATTGCGGGCCACTGTTTCCAGCTGCAGCAACCACTATCACTCCTTCACGCCAAAGTGCTTCCGCCCCACTCATGATAGGGTCATTATAGCCAAGCGGTTCACTTCCAAAACTCATGCAAACAACTTTGATATCATACTCTTTATGATTTTCATATACCCATTGCATAGCATCTAATATTTTATCAGCAGAAGCTTCCCCTTTACCATTCAAAGCTTTTAAAGAAATGATATTTGACCTTGGTGCAATGCCACATAATTTACCACAAGAGCATGCTCCACTTCCGCTGCATACACCGCTTACAAAACTTCCGTGTCCATTGTCGTCATAAGGCTGCGTTTTATTTTCAATGAAATCTTTAAAATATATAATCCTATTTCGTCCTAAAACAAAATCTAAATGACTATTGATGCCTGTGTCTATAAAAGCAATATTAACGCCTTGCCCCGTCAATGCTACACTTTCCACATTAAGTACTTTTTTTGCCACATGCATAAGCATTGAAGCAGATGAAACTGAATAAATAAAATCCACTTGTGAGCAGTTTGTTAATTTATCCAGCTGACTTTTATTGGCTTTAATGCAAATAGATTTAATGAATAAATATTCATTTGTAATTTCAATTTTGTTTTTATGTAAATACTCTTTCAGCTTGGAAAAGTCATAAGCTCGTATAATACATTCTACCTTATGCTCTGACGCTAGCGAGGCAACCATCGACAAAAGCCGACTGTCTAATTTATTTTTTATCATTAAAGCTATCCAATAGCGAAAGCATATTGATATACGTTTCTTGTGGCATATAACTTTTCATGCTTTCAATTGTTTGATACAGCATGGCAGCATTGAAAGTTCCCGCTTGTTTTTGCCTTGCAACCTCTTCAAAAAGTTTAGAGGAAAGCTCCTCCTGCGGCAAGTCTTTCAACTGATTGTATTTTTCGATAATATCTTCATTTCCTTCTTGTTTGAAATCTGACAATCTCATATTAAACCTCTTTATTAATATATGGTCTTAACTTAAAAAAGTTGCACTATAACTATAATAACTTGAATATAATATTTTATGGAAAATAATATCTTTGAGCTTTTAAATATGCTAATGAAAGGTCAAGCAGCACCGCAGCAGCCGACAAACAATTACTACCCTAATGAAGCCTACTCCGCTTCCTCTAGTCCTAATAATACTTTCATGCAAAACAGTAATTTAATGCCCATGCTGATGTCGTTGATGAGCGGAAATAACCCTTTAGGCAAAATTATGGGCGATAATGGTTTAAACTCACAAACTAAAAAAAGCTCGCCAAAAAATGACGAACAAGAAAAAGTTATGCCTAGCGATGACATTATTATTTAACCTTTATCTAAAGCTTCCACAACGGAACCATTTTTAAAATAAATATTTCTTTTACACAATTTTTGAGCCAGCTCTGGTTTAGTAGTGGCAACTATTAAAGTGGTCTTTTTCGTATTTAACTTTTTTATAAGATTTAATACAACTTCCATTGTAGTATCGGTCAAAGTATCAAATATATTGTCAACCATTAATAGTTCTACTTCACGCATAGATAGACGAATTAAAGACAAAACATATTTTTCTTCAAGCGTAAGATCTTTAATTTTAACATCCCTAAGCTTTTCAATAGCGTAATCAATGATAATTTGATTTATTTTATTTTCAATTTCACTTTCTTCATAGCCCCAAGTTTTTAGTACATACTTTAGATTTTCATAAACGCTTTTTTTCTCAAAAAAGACAGGAGTCGCTGGTATATATCCCGCACTTATATCGGTTTTATAGTTTAGCTTTTCTATAGGAATATCTTTGATATATATTTCACCTTTTGTAGGTTTTTCAAGTTTTGCAAATACGCGCAAAAGGCTGGTCTTTCCACTTTCGTCCTCTCCCACAAAAGCGACGCTTTCTCCATCTGCAATGTCTAAATTAACATCATAGAGCGCGAAATACTCCCTTGTATATTTTAAATATAAATGTTTTACTTGTAGCATATTTTCTCCTAAGTATATTCTACTATAAAACTTGAAAAAATAAAAATAATTTTAAGAGGAATTTAAAAAAGAGCAAACCTATGCCTGCCCATTTTAATCTTCAATATTGTCATTTTCTTTTGCATCCACTTTTAAAGTAAATTCATCAGATATTGGCTCGCTTCCTACAAATACTTTTCCAGTGCCTTTACTATTATCTTCGACATCTCCTACCACCACTCTAAAAGTCAAATTCACAGGAGTTGAACTTGAAAATAAATATCTTCGTGACAGTGCCTCGCTATACTTTTCAAACTGTTCCGTGCCCGCCTTTTCTTCTCCCTCAACCAAAATTGTAGTTATAGATTTCCAAGAGTCTTTTACATTAAAGCTTAAACTATATTTTTCACCATTATCTTCCCAAATGTACATCTTGTCAATAACTTTGTCGCTTTTCACTTGTACATCTACATATTTTTCTTGCAATCTTTTATCTTCAGAAAATTTGACACCTACTCCATAATTCTTGCTTGCACTTATAGAGATGTCTGTAAATGAAGCCGTGCGAAGCGCGGTCGAGTTTTCACAGCCAAATAATGTTACGCCTGCAATTGCAAAAACAGAAAATATAAATAAACAACGCAATACTTTTTTCATATTCCACCCTTTTATATTAGTTTGCTCAAATTTTTCATTTTTTAAACAAATTGCTTAACATTATAATGAATAAATGCTATTATTAAATTAATAAATCATAAAGCAAAAATTAATAAATTGGAGAAATTTTGGATGCCTAAAAATATTATTGAAATCAAAAATTTAAAAAAGTATTATAAAGATATCAAAGCCGTCGACGACATCTCTTTTTCTGTTAGAGAAGGAGAATTTTTAGCCTTCTTAGGACTTAATGGTGCAGGAAAGTCCACCACAATTAATATAATTTGCAACTCTATTAACAAAGACAGTGGGCAAGTTTTTGTGGACGGTCTTTCTATCGATAAAAATATGAAAGAAATTAAACCTAAAATAGGAGTAGTATTTCAAAATAACATTTTAGACGAAAAATTATCTGTAATCGATAATTTACGCATTAGGGCTGGACTTTATGGCATCGATGGCGAAGAATTTAAAACCAGACTTAATATGCTTGCGTCTTTGCTTGAATTTTCAGATATTTTAAAACGCACGTACGGCAAACTTTCAGGCGGTCAGAAAAGAAGAATAGACATAGCTCGTGCGCTTATTCACAACCCACAAATAATTATTTTGGATGAACCTACCACGGGCTTAGACCCTACAACGCGTATTCTAGTATGGCAACTTCTTAATAAATTGCGCCAGGAGAATAATTTATCCATACTTCTTACCACTCACTATATGGAAGAAGCGGCTGAAGCTGATTATGTCGTTATAATGGATAATGGGAAAATAGTAGCAAGTGACAACCCTAACAATTTAAAAAATCAATATGCCTACGATTTCATTCGCATTTATAAATATGATGAAAATCTTATCGCGATTCTACAAGATAGTGATTTAATTTGGACACAAACAAAAGCTTACATTGAAATAATTGTAAAAAACACCCAAAAAGCAAAAGAATTTATTTTGAAAAATAACAAACTGATAACTGATTTTGAAGTCATTAAAGGTAAAATGGACAATGTCTTTTTAAATGTGACTGGCAAACATTTAAAGGAGTTTTAGTATGAAAAGTGAAATCAAAAAATTAAACTTCCTAGTTTCTCGCAATATTAAATTATATTTTAAAGATAAATTAACTTTCTTTTTATCCTTACTCTCCCCGCTAATTTTAATTTTACTGTTTTTACTATTTTTACGTGGTGTTTATGAACAAAGTTTAGTTAACAGCTTGCCAGAGGGCATGGAAATTAGCCAAAACTTAATCAATGCTTTTACTGGAGGATGGTTGTTTTCTTCTATAATGAGCGTATCTTGCATAACTGTGGCATTTTGCTCTAACATGCTAGCGGAAGACAAACTAAAAAAGATACTCCCGGGTCTTGAAGTAGCCCCAGTTAACAAAGCCACATTAAAGACTAGTTATGTAATTTCAAATTTTATAGTGACTATGCTTGTATGCTTGATAATTTTTGCAATTAGCCTTATATATCTAGCAATAGTTGGCTGGTTTTTAAGTTTCATCGATATACTGATTATCCTAGCAGATATGGTTATAACTGTTTTTATAGGCACGCTTATAATTTCAATAATCTCCAATTTTATCAAAAGCCAAGGTGCTTTTAGCGCAACCTGCACGCTTATCTCGTCAATGTATGGATTTATTTGCGGAGCGTATATGCCAATAGCGCAAATGGGAGAATGGATAAAATACTTTGTTTCCTTTATTCCTGGCACTTATAGTACTATTCTGTTTAGGCAAGGATATATGAATGGTATATTAAAGGAAATAAATAAAACAATACCAGATGAAGCTATAACCGCTATACGTGAAAGCTTTGATGGCACTTTTAAATTTTTTGGACATGAAGTTGCTCCTTGGGTAATGTTTTTGATAATTATCATTGCTGCTATATTTTTATTTGGGATTCTTATGCTTATTATAAATTTACAAGGCAAAACAAAATTGCAAAAATCACACTTTAATAACATCACAAAAAATCATCAGTAAATTCTGATGATTTTTT
>CAOQRA010000005.1:39225-48455 GCA_948512295.1 uncultured Eubacteriales bacterium | reverse complement strand
ATATGCTTTTCCACTTGTTTAAATAAACTGGTTGTAACTATACAAAAACGACAAGTCCGCTTAACACCAACCTGTCGTATTTTTGTAAATTCAAATAACCTAAAAAAGTTACACCAATATTAGTAATTTGTGATTTTATAAAAAAAATTATTTTATGTCTTTCGATAAATCATAAATCATTTTTTTAACAAAATTAAACTTTTTCTCATCAAAAACATATTCCTTTCGCGGTTTTACAAAGTTTTTTGATCCCCTCTCCTCATAAGCATATCTAGGAATTAATTGTATGTGATAATGATTCATTGGTCCGTCACTCATTGTGCATAAATAAACTCTTTCACAACCATAGACCTCTTTAATAATTTTCATATATACTTTTGCAAATCTTATGAGCTTTTCATTTAAAAAATCTGGGGCTTCACTAAGCTCATGAAAATGTTGTTTCGTTGATAACATCATATGCCCCTCAGCCCTAGGATTCGCAACAAATAAACATTCAATATCTTCATCTTCATAGGTCTTTAATTTACTATCGTCTCCGAAAAAACCATGATTAGTACGCTTATCCAAACATGTAGGACAAACACCCATATCAATAAGGTCTTTAAAAGATAACTTTAAAAGCTCTTCATCACTAAGCATATTTCACCTCTCAGATATTATATCAAAAAAATAAACCTAAACCAAACTTTTAGGTGTTCGATTTAGGGTTTACTTGGCGGGAAGAAAGGGATTTGAACCCTTGCGCCGGTTTCCCGACCTACAGCCTTAGCAGGGCCGCCTCTTCGACCTCTTGAGTATCTCCCCATGTGCCGACAATAGTAGTCTAGCACATTTATATATTTCAAGTCAATAATTTGTCTCAAATTTTTAAAATTTATTGTTTTTAATTGTATTTATATACAATAAGATTTAAACTAGGTTTTGCTTACAATGTTATTTTTCCTATTATCTATCCCTTGTCGCAGATAATGCTATAAGCAAAAATCTAAATAGATAAGCCACAGATACAAGCAGTGAAGCAAGATAGGTTAAAGCCGCCGCAGAAAGTACTTTTCTTGCGCCGAAAAGCTCTTCTTTATCCATAATTTCAAAACCGCCTAGCATCTTCATAGCCCGACGAGAGGCATCAAGTTCCACTGGAAGAGTCGCAAGATTTGCAAGCACACTGACTCCGTAAATACCCACGCCAGCCCAAATAAAAACCATTCCAGTAATGCCACCAATATACATAAAATCAAAAATCAAGCCAATAATAAGCAGTGGCATTAAAAGAGAGGACACAATATTACTTGCCTTAACAACAAACTGCCTAACCTTATATGGGAAATATCCTTTTGCCTCTTGAAGTGCATGCCCGCACTCATGAGCGACCACGCCCAAAGCGGCAATTGATGAGCTTTCGTAATTACCTTGCGAAATATTAATAGTATGATTGACTGGATTGAAATTATCTGTAAGATTGCCGCGAGTCGGCCTTACACTCACCTTTAAATTAGCACTGTTTATAATCTTTTCGGCGAGTTCTCGTCCTGTTATGCCACAATCACAATCTATTTTGCTATACTTAGAATAAGTGGAGCTAACTTTAATTTGCGCCACTACAGCAATTAAAATTGCAATCATTAAAATCGCTCCTGAAATTATATATCCTGTTAAACTCATAACAACCTCCTATTTAAAAGTTTTGGTCTTGCGCGTGAGAAAAGTCCAACTAAACATAGTGCGAAATAGGTCCGCCCAATAGGTCAACCTAGCTGAATTTAAAAACTTTTTGCATTTTTTAACTTCCTCAGGCAGTAGATATTGTTTTAATAACATAATTGCGTTGTTAGACGCTCCTTTTTCAATCCTTATGGTTAACGCTTTAAGAATGATAGCAAAAAGGAAAATGGCAACAGCGACGCCTAGCAAACTTACACCTATTATGAAATAAAAGTTACCAAAAAACAGCAAAACTATGCCAGCGATTATAAGCGGAAACATTAAATGCCCGATAATTCTGCCGATGATACGCAAAATGGAATGCTTACGTATTTGTAATGAGTTAAAATCTTGCAAGGCATGCCCAAGCTCATGCGCGATGATTGAAAGTGAAGCCAGTGATTCTGAATTACGGGTTTGATTAGATAACAGCAACGTGCTTGCAACATATGCGTCTTTGCCATATTCTGCCTCCCCCACTTTAATCGCGCCATTAAAATACTTATCATTAATATCATTAAAAAATTCAAAGGTGTTTAACCCCGTTTGCGTTTTAATTTTTTCCATTTGCCGATAGATGGCAAAAAAACGTTCGCCGCCATAGTTGGCAATAGAAAGGCATGCGCTAAGCATAATGAAAAACGCAACTATTGCAACTATGATTACGATTGTAGAGGTTGTCATACTTAATATTTTACATTAAAACAATTTCTAATGCAACTAAAATTAGGTTATCAATACTATGGTGGTTCCTTTTGCCAGACTTGTGCCTTGAGGCGGCAATTGCTGCAAAATATATTCTCCCTCTCCATCAAGTTCATAAAATAGCCCTAGTTGTTTAAGAATAACGCTTGCATCTGTCAAACTTATGCCTACTAATGATGGCATGGTGACATACTCAACGGGATCGGAGCTATCTTTTTCTATGGAAAGATATTCAAATATTCCGCTAAAAACCTCTTTGCCATAAGGAGCGGCAACCACACTGCCGTAATACGCACCTGCACCAGGCTCGTCAACTAGCAATAGTAGTATATATTCTGGGTCATTTGCTGGATAACTACCTAAAAAACTGGAAATATATTTACCTTGGTCTATTCCGCCGCCTTGTTTATATTTTTGTGCTGTACCCGTTTTGCCACCGACATTATAGCCCTCAACAAACGTGTATGGTTCAAGCTTATTGGTTGCCTTTTCAAGAAGCGTGTTAACCTTTTGCGAAGTTTCATACGAACAAACCTTGCCTTTAGTTTGGGTGGAGGAAAGAACTTGAACCTGCCCATCTGGACTCGTTCTTTGAGAAACAAGATAAGGCTGTAGCAAATTGCCTCCATTGGTTATAGAAGAAACCGCCATAGCAAGTTGAATAGGCGTTAAAGCCACCGCATGACCAAAGCCCATACGTGCAAGGTCCACTCGCTTTACAAGGCTTTTATTCATTAAAATTCCCTTAGCCTCGCCTGTTATGGAAATACCAGTAGCCTTGCCAAGCCCAAACTTTTGCATATATTCGTAAAATTTATCTACTCCCAGCCGCAAAGCAAGGTCCATAAAGCAGCAGTTACAAGAGTTTTGAAAGGCTTCAATTAAGTTTTGGCTACCATGACCAATAGAACGCCAACATTTAATGCGCACTCCATCTATAACGCGATAGCCTGGGCAATAAAATCTGTCTTCAAAATTGGTTAGCCCCTCTTCAAGTGCTGCTGCCACTGTCAAAATTTTAAAAGTCGAACCTGGCTCGTAGACATCTGTAACAGCTTTTACTTTAGACATGTCAAAAAGGGCTGTCAAATCATCACGAGGCACTTCATTTAAGTCAAAGCTAGGTTTGGTGGAAAGTGCAAGCAGTTGCCCCGTTTTAGCACCTATGATAAGCCCGGTTGCACTCTTGGCTTTTTGCTCAACCATAACTTTTTCTAAAGTATTTTCCAAAACAAGTTGTATTTTACTATCTAGTGTAAGCGTCAAGTCGCAGCCACGCTGCGCTGCAATATAATAGCGAAGTGAACCGCTTATTTCTTTTCCTTGTAAGTCGGATTGTACATAGCTGTATCCATCACGCCCTGTTAACATTTCATTAAAATATGCCTCTATCCCACTTTGCCCAACGTTATCTACGCTTGTAAAGCCTAGCACCTGCGTCATCAGATTGCCATAAGTGTAATATCTTGCCACATTTTCCGCCATATACACACCTTTCATATGGCATTTATAAAGATCTTCTGCTGTTTGCCCATCTATTTGCATTTTAATAAGCACTTCCGACTGACTTTTATCTTTTACTTTATCATAAACTTTAGAAAATTGAAGCCCTAATATTTGTGCGAGCGCTTGCGCAACGGCAGATGGCTCATCAACTTCCCTCGCCCGAACAAAAACATTGTAAGTTGTATAGCTTACCGCCATGGTTGCCCCCGTGCTGTCATAAATGTTTCCTCTAGGCGCAATAATTGCAAGGTCACGCGTCCACTGATCTGTCGCTTTAAGTTGAAGTTTTTCACCATTTATGATTTGCAAGACAAACATTCTCACACCAAGCGCGCAAAAAATAAAGGATATGACTATTGCGACAGCCAATATCCTTTTTCTTAAAGAATGTAATGTATAGGGCTTTTGCATTTAACCTCCAAACAGCCCAGAAATGAAATCACAGATACGATTGAACCAGTTGTTTGAAGCTGCAATTTGACTAGGCGATGAAGGTTCATTCGGATACGTAGGAAAAAGTTCGTTATAATTAGATGCGGTGTCCAAAGTGGCAAGCTTAGATAGATAACTTGCAAGATTTAATTCGTAGATTTCACTAACTCCAGCAATTTGATTGTTAAGCGAAGCTATATCCACTAAATTAACAATTCCCCAAATAGTACAAACGGAAATAACCAAACTAAATACAGCCATTTTCAGTCGAGTGGCAAGTTTTGATGCACGTTTACTCTCTTGTTTCTGCCGACCAATTTTGTATACTTTTTGCTGCTCTTCTTCCGTCAATTCCTCTATGAAATCATAATTAGGCTTTATTATATTTTCAGAAAAAGTTTGCTCTTGCGTAGTCGTTTGCAAGCTTTGCGACATTTGTGGCTGTGTAGGAGTTTGCAGCTCTTGCATAGTTTCAACTACACACTTTTGCGGATCTTGCGAAGTTTCCGTAGGCTTTTCTAAAAGCAAAACACCTCTTTCTTTCATAGTATTTTATTCCCCCTTTTGTCTATGTATTACAATTTTTGGACAACTCTTAATTTAGCACTTCGGCTACGATTATTGCGCTGTAGCTCTTCAGGCTCTGCAGTTATAGGTTTATGCGTGATGAGTTTAACTTCCGCTTTATGACCACAAATGCAAACTGGCGTTTTAGGAGGACATATACAAGCCGTCGAAAGCTTTTTAAATGTCTTTTTTACAATACGATCTTCCAAACTATGGAAAGAAATTACAGCCATAATTCCGCCAGGCTTTAAAAGGTCTACAAGTTGCAAAATGCACTTTTCAAGGCCAATAAGCTCACCATTTACTTCGATTCGCAAAGCTTGGAAAGTTTGCTGACTTACATTGCCTCGCTTGTACAAAAGTTTTTTAGGAAAAGCACTTTCTATAATTGCTTTAAGTTCAAATGTCGTTTCGATTGGTTTTATTTGTCTTGAAGATACTATTTTATCGACTATATGCTTTGCATTAGGCTCCTCTCCAAATTCATAAAGGAGTTTTAATAATTGCTCCTTTGAATAATTGTTTACAACCATTGCTGCGTCCAAAGTCTGGGACTGGTCCATACGCATATCAAGCTTGCCATCGTGAAGAATGGAAAAGCCTCGCTCTGGCAAGTCAATTTGTGGACTGCTGACACCTAAATCCATTAGAATGCCATCAATCTGTGTAACACCAAGTTCTTGCAAACTTTGAGCCGCATTTTCATAGTTATTCTTTATTAAGGTTAGGTTTTTATAACCAGCAAATCGCTTGCTACATGCTGATAGCGCCATTTCATCGCGATCAAAGCCATAAAGGTGTCCATTTTTTAAGCGTTTTACAATTTCACTGGAATGCCCACCTCCACCAATCGTACAATCCACATAAATTCCGTCATTTTTAATATTTAAATTATCTATAACTTCCTTTAAAAGCACAGGAATATGTTTAAATTCCATCCTATGCCTCCGGCAACGAAAGTGAGGAAAGTAGCTGTGCAAAATAATTATCCTGTGAGGCATAATCAGGCGCAATGTTCACATGGAAAGTATTTTTAACCTTATCGACAAGCGCATTAAACGCTTCTTTAAATAAACCCTCTTCCGTTTTTTGTGTAAGCGTTGTTCTTAACGCGTTTACTTTCATAGCATCCAATAATTGTCCAAGTTGCAATTTGTCGATATCTTGAAGTTGCATACCAGAAGTATAATTTGGATAGAAAGCTAGAAATTTTTCAAATACCTCACATATCTCATTGGCTTGGTCATTAGTGTTATGTTTAACCAAAGTCACTCCTTGTAAGTCAAAAGTGATTGTGCTTCCAGTTAATGAAGTTAATACATTTGCTAGGCTTTCAAAGCTGGAGTTTTTTATTGCCTCAGTTGACTTAGCATAAAGAATAGGTTTAAATACATCATCTACGCTTACAGATGGCTGAGCTTGAGCTTGCTCATTGCCTAAGCATTTAAGAAGTTCATCCGCTCCGCTTTCCATCACTATGTCAAGGAAGGTTCTTTCGCTGTCATAGTTTTTATTCAAAACACTAAATAATTTTGAAATATTTGCCAAATCAATTTCCCACTCGTGATAATTTTCAAGAAGTTTAAAGTTTATCACTTCGCTTTCGAGTGAAGTCAAAAGTCCCTCTTGGGTTTGGGTTCCAATAAAAATACTCTTAGTAGGTTCAACTTGAATGAGTGGCAAGAAAATTCTTGAAAGAAGTAAATCATCTTTAGCAGCTGCTTCGCCAAATTTTTTAAACACTTTTGAGGTTGAAATAACCTCTTCATTTAATAGCTCGTAAACATTGATATCTTTAAGTTTTTGCATGGATGGAGAGATAAATGCCATAAGCTCAACGTAATTTGTTATTTTTTTAATTGGTTTGTCTGGATCATTAATATCAAAAAAATCTTGTTCTATGCTAGGCAAATCAAGCTTGCCCTCTAAAAGTTTATCAATCACTGAGACATTGTTATTTTGTAAAATTTTAATTGAGCGCACGTTGTCAATCAACTTGCCAAGACTTGCTAGCACGCTAGATATATCAGCTTTGCTTTCTTGCTTTAAAAGCGTCATTGGGTCATTAAGCACCTGATCAATTTCGACTTCTTTGATAACCACGCTTGCATCTTTGGCAATTTGTACTAATGAAGTTGCTGTTTCTTTCCACTCTGTGTCTGAAATTTCGCGACCATTGATGTCGACCTTTTCTAAATCATTGAACAATTTGCCTATTAAAAGATTAATTGTAGAAGATGCACTATCTTTGACAATATTGGTGGTCAAAGTGTTATAAATTGCATTAGTAAATTCTTTTTCATAAGTTTGTGCCAAATCAGCAAAATTTGCTTGTGTTTGAGAAATTTCATCAATCGCGCCGCTTTCAGCGAGCACTCTGACGCCATCTAAAAGCTTACGTAAATCATCGGCTATATAATTGCCAGCTCCGCCCTCATAAGAGGCAAGCGCTTTGCTGACATCTAAAAATACATCTTTAAACTCACCAAAATCCTCTGGATTAATAAACTCATAATCTTGATAGTTTACTAAAACATTATCAAGTACATCACTGATAACAGTATTATATAATCCACTTTCTAGCACTTTCTCCACTGAGTTTTCAAGTTTATCAAAAGAGAAGTTTACAAGCGTTCCGTCACTGAAAGCAAGGCTTAATTGTTTAGCAGAATAGTAAATTACATTGTAATTTGAAACTTCTTCTCTAATGTAAATAGGTTGCCCGTTCATATCAAACATAGAAAGATAGTCAAATGTCGCATTATCTAAACCAAACATATTTCCAATCACGCCGAAAGCACTATCGTCTACGCCCACAATCGCGTCAGCTGCTTGGGTGTTCATTACGTTTTCAAGCATACCATTTTTAGAGGTAACTTCTTCCGCCGTACCAAGTAGCCCTACAAAAGGCAAACAAACAAAAATAGTTAAAGCAAAAGTTTTAACAGTGCCTAAAACACCGCCCCAAACTCTATGACGAGGCAAAACGTTGCCGTCTTTGTCTTTATTTTTAACAAATATGGCACAAAAGATTTTGAATAGAATGTACATGATAAAGCTTATTACCATGGATAAAAGCAGGAAAATAACTGTCGTCATAATGGCATAAGGCAAATTAACGATAAATGCCCCAAGACTTGGCGTGTTTTCAATAAGCGTTCCAAATTCTGGTATACCTTTAAGCATCTCGATTAACACTGCATTTAATGTAGTCATGTTTCCATTTGCATTGACATTAATGTTTAAAATGGTCCTTGTTAATATTGGTGCACAGAAAAAAGAAATAAGCATGCCAATTATACCAAAAACAAAATTGATGGCAGAGCGTTTTACGCCTCTCCATAAGCCGATTAAAAACCCTATAATTAAAATAAACACAAAGAAAAAATTTAAAATAAGAGAAATGGTGCCAGCTGACATAATACCCTCCGATAATGATATTTTAAATCATTTTTAATAAAAAACAAAACGTATTTACTGATTTTTATCGTTTTTGCAAGGATATATACTTATTATAAACTAATAAACACGATATTTTATCAAATTGCGACAACATATACAAAAAAACAACCCTAGGGTTGTTTTTAATTATTCAGCTTCAGTACAAAATTCTGCATAAGCTTTGTCATAAGCTTCTTGAAGTGTTTTTTCAATTTCTTCAGCATTAAAATCTTCGTCAATTTCAAAATCATTTGCGTGATAGCAAGCTTCAATCATATTTTGTTTGTTTTTAATGCATGAGCGTCTTACTGCCAGTCTGTGAATTTTTCTAGGATTTTCAGTTTTAACATTTGCCATTTTTCTTGAATTAAATTCTGCACCATTTTCAATTTGAGCACGCTTTAAAATGCCGAGATCATAAGGTACTTTTTCTGCCTTTTCTAAATCAAAGATTTTTTCCATAGTTTTTCTCCTTTACAAGTAAAAGTATACCAAAAGCCCCTATGAATGTCAATACCCAATTTAAAAATTTTTCGACATTTTTTAAAAAAATTTTTATTACTTTTTTACCTTAATTTCAATGCCAATTACGCAATTCTGTTTTTGCTTTTCAAGTGGATAATATAATTCCATATCTTTCGGGTCCGCGACTTCATTGCTGTCATACCCTAGTTCTTCCTTTGAAAAGTTTTTATATAGTTCTGCGAAGTTTTCATATATATGGACACCAAGAACTTCGCAAATAAGCCGCTCATCATTAGCCCCGATAAATTCAATTGTGTCACCTCGTGTTAAAAAGCGTCTTTTACCATCAAAAAGTCGCATTTCAATTGTTTTCTGTCCACTTTTAATCTTTTGAAATGGTTTGTCTTGCA
>CAOQRA010000005.1:0-39215 GCA_948512295.1 uncultured Eubacteriales bacterium | reverse complement strand
TGCAAATGCATTGTGATATACATTGTTTTTCTCCTAATATTAATAATATTAATACTTTAAAGATAATTCGTCAAGTTATAACATAAAAAAATGGCATTTAAGCCATTTTATTGTATTTTTTGATAAAAGAGAATCAAATATTTATCTTCTTGAAGCGGAAATACTACTTCTGGGTTTTGCATAACAAGCATTTCTTCTTTAACTCTTGCCTCTTTAGCAATTTCCCAAGCATCCTGATTTGCCCTAGCAAATACAAGTTCCATACCATAGTCTTTATCAGCATAAGCTTCTGAAATTTCGGCTTTTGAAATAACGCCTGAAACTATAGGTTTGCAATAGTTTACGGTTGCTTTGACTTTAGCATCAAAGTAAAGTTCACGTCCCTTTCTAACAGTCACGTCTACATCACAAATGATTGCATCAACGTTTAGTAATCCATCTACATTTTCATCATTAAACTTTTCTACGATTACAAAAGGTACATCAATTTGAACGCTGTTTAAACTTCCAAGCTCGTCGTTTAAATAAACACAGGTTGTAGAGGCAATTCCTTCGATGCAGATTTCACCGTCTTTGATATAGCTGTTACTTACAGAAACATTATTTCCGCCCACAAATAAGATTTTATCAACGCGAGGTTTATCTTCTTCCAAAGTTAAGCTGCCATCAATTTTGCTTTCAATAATCTCTTGAGGGCATACCACGCTCATGTCAAAGGAAGACGTTTCCACTTTGATTTCATTGCAAACAGAATAAAGGTCTTTTATTACTGTAACTTCTGTTTCTTCATATGCCTTTAAAGCAAGTACAACTGGCACCTCAACCATGATTTTTGTGCCTTTATCGCTTTCTTCAATCGCAGTTTTAACGCCATCGCACTTTACGTAAGCGGAGGCCTCCACCTGAGATTCGCGAGTCACGCCATCAAGTTCTACTTCCTCTTTAAAGCTTTCATAGATATATGAATTTTCAAACTTATCTTCATTATTTAAATACAGTACACGAGTGACCACTTCGCCGCTAACAGCTGCAAAGTTAACCCCTGGTTCCACACTTTTTACCCATACTTGGCTTTCAGTCAATAGAAGCTTTTTAACGTTGCCGCGAGTGCTAAGCTCACTTTTAACATTAATTTCTTCTTGCGCTTGCCCTACAAATCTGTTAACCTTAATAACTTCGGTTTTAGTGCAGATGTCGCTGTCATTGGCCGCGATAGTAGGTACTTCTACATTAGAAACCACTTCACCTGTTTGAACTAATGAAACATTGACGCGAACATTGTCGGAATTTGCGCTTTCCACAGAAACATCAACTATTTTAAGGTTGATGATGGCTTTTTGCCCACTTAAGATGACATCTCCTTCAAATTTTGATGTGAAGGGGCAAACTGAAGCAATTGTGCCGATTTCGCCATCGTCAGTAAGATATACAAGTTTTGCGTCAATATTACCGCCAAAGTTAACACAGCCATTGATAACCTCACTTTGTGCCACGCTTACACTTGCATGAGTTGTTAACACTTTTGAAAGAGAGTCTACGCTAGGGATGTTACACTCTACTGAAAATTCTCCTTTGTTTAAGGCAAGTTTTTTAACAACATTAAAATTATTTGTTTCAATCATTTTATTCCCCCTCTGAAAACAATATCGATATATACTTACTCGCTATAAATTACAAATAGAACTAAAATGTTTAAATAATTTTTAAAAAGTCAATAATGGGCTAGGAGAGTTTTATGAGAAAGATTGTTTTAGGTTTAGAAGAAGTAAAAGCAAAGATAATAAAATTGAAAGGTACAAGCGTGGAGATGAATATCAATCGCGGAAGAAAAAAAATAGACACCATAAATGGTGTCATAAAAGACGTTTATCCCAGCGTATTTACAGTTAGCGTGGAAAGCGAAAGACAAAATATTCAAACCTTTTCCTATTTTGATGTCCTTTGCGGAAATGTCATAATTTTATAGCCCGCGCAAAACGTTGATCGCTTTTGCGCGATCTTTGGCTTTATAAACGGCGTTTCCACTTACAAGTATGTCGGCTCCGGCACTAATTAAAGTTTGAGCATTTTCTTCCGTCACTCCACCATCCACTTCAATTTTAAATTTAAGTTTGTTAGCTTCTCTAAACGATGCAATCTTTTTTAATTTACTGAAAGTATTTGGCAGCAATTTTTGCCCACAGGCACCTGGCTCAACGCCCATAACTAAAAGTACGTCTATATTAAAACAAAACATCTTAATATCTTTAAATGGTGTTTCTGGTTTAAAAGATAAGCCTGCAAGCGTGTTACAATTGCGAATATGAATTAGGTCAGAATTTAATTTTTCTTTATCTTCATACGCTTCATAATGCACAGTTAAAATATTAGCACCAGCGGCAATATAATCATCAATCTCGGCTGAGGGCTCCTCTACCATAAGATGCACATCAAGCATCGTTAGGCAATTTTGATTGATATTTTCAACTACATCATAGTTATATGTGGCTTTTGGTGCAAATTTGCCATCTATAATATCGCAATGCATGAAGTCAGCTATACCTTGCAAACTTTTAGCATATTTAATAACTTCATCTGCTTCATCTACTGTTAAAGTTGAAACGGATATATCAATATTTCTTTTCACACTTTCCTCCCATTCTCTTTGAGTTCGTTTAGTATTTTTAAGTAATTTTGGTAACGTATTTTATTTATTTTGCCGCTGTTTACAGCTTCTATTATACCACAATGTGATACATTTTGATGTAAACAATCAAGAAATTTACAATTTTTTATATAGTCTAAAAAATCATAATAATATCGGCTTAATTCGTTTGGCTTCATGTCTAATACTAGTGCGGCATCTAAAAGCGAAAAGCCTGCCGTATCTGCAATATATCCATTTTGCACTTTATATAAAGTTGTCATACGAGTCGTCTGTTTCCCAACTGCGAGTTTTTTTGATAGCGAGCCCACCTGCGCCGCTTGCTGACTTAATAACGAGTTAATTAAACTACTTTTACCAACAGCGCTTTGTCCTGCAAAAGCACAAATGCCTTTTATCTGATTCTCAATTTCTGTGGCACCTTTTTCACAATGACAGGAGGTTAAAATTTTAATGCCTGTATTTTTATATATTGATTTTATTTCTTGAATAAACGCTTGCTCGCATAAGTCAAGCTTATTGATTACAAGAACTGGAGTGATTGAATTCTCATAGCAGTATAGAATAAGTTTATCGACGAGTACTAGGTCTGGTTTAGGAAGCGTAGAAATCACTATGAATAGTTTGTCAAGATTGGCAAGCGGCGGCCGAATAAGCAAATTCTTTCTTGGTAAAGTTTTATTGATAACCTCTTGAAATTCCACGCTGTCGCCGACATACAAGCCCTGCTTTTTAACTTTTCCGCTCGCTTTAATAGTGACAGCGCTTTCTCCAGTGTCCACCTCATATAAACCTGCATTTTTTTTAATAACAAGACCTTTCATAGTTTGCCTCCCAAATAGTCATTTCTAAGTTGACCACAAGCACCAGAGATGTCTTGTCCCATAGTCCGCCTTATAGTTACGCTTATCCCCTCCTCTTCCAGCCATTTTTTAAAAGTTTCAGCCTCGCCGCGACTACTGCCTGTAAGACTTCTTTCTTTGACCTGATTTAAAGGAATTAAATTGACATGACAAAGCATGCCCTTTAAAAGCTTTGCCAGTTGGTTTGCCGCTACGCGGCTGTCATTGACGCCTTTTATAAGTGTGTATTCAATGGCGACACGGCGAGTAGTTGCCTCAATATATTTTTTGCAAGCATATAAAACTTCTTCAATTGTATATCTATTTGCTATCGGCATAGTGCTTTTACGAATTTCATCGTTAGGAGCGTGCAACGATATAGTCAAAGTAATGTTCAATTTCTCATTAGCAAGCATTAAAATCTTATCCACAAGTCCGCACGTAGAAAGAGAAATATTACGCTGACTGATATCTAACCCCTTTTCATAGGACACTAATTGCAAAAATTTAATGACGTTATCATAATTATCTAGTGGTTCACCACTGCCCATAAGTACAATATTCGTGATTTGTCGAGCTTTTATACTGCCTCCTAGGTCACGATTTATAAGCAGCACTTGACCAAGTATTTCACCAGCCGATAAATTTCTTAATAGCCCTTTTAATGTGGAGGCACAAAATTTGCAGCCCATTCGACAACCGATTTGCGTGGAAACGCAAATTGTATTTCCATATTTATATTTCATCAGCACGCTTTCACATACCTGACCATCTGAAAACTCTATTATATATTTACGTGTGCCATCTGTACTTATAAGCGTCTTTGCAATCTTATATTTTGGATAATCATTTTCAATAAGGCTTTTAATCTCTTTAGATAAATTTGTTACTTCTGACAAACTTTTACCGCTATAAATTGCATCATAAATCTGACTTGCTCGAAAATTTGGCAAGCCTATATTTTGACAATATGCTTTAAGCTCATCTAAAGTTAAATCAGCCAGCATAGTCATCACCAAACGTGTTCCCATTTAAAAAGTCGCGTGCGTTTAACATTTTACCAGACGGTGCTTGAAGCTTTAAAATTTGAACGCAGTGGTCACGACAAGCAATTAAAATCCATTCTTTAGATTTTATAATTTTACCTATGCTTGCACCTATTTCTTTTTCCTCTCTTATTCCGCCCACTTTATAAGCCTTGTCACCAACCATAAAATAACACCCAGGATTTGAACCTAATGCTCTAAACTGGTTGACAAGCTCTTTAGCCGTTCTATTAAAATCTAATCTTCCATCCTCTTTATTAAGGAGTTTAACAAAAGTCGCGCAGTGCTCATCTTGTGGAGTAAATTTAGCTTTACCGCTTTCAATAAGGTCAAAAGCCTCGACCGCCATGTCGCCGCCAAGCTTACCAAGTTTTTCCATAAGTGTGTCCGTGTTATCCTCTGGCAAAATTTCATGCTTTCGTTGAAGTAAAATATCTCCTGCGTCCATAGCTTTAACAACTTTCATAATTGTCAGACCAGTCATTTCATCGCCATTAAGTAAAGCGGTTTGAATAGGCGTGGCTCCGCGATATTTAGGAAGTAACGACGGATGAACATTGATGCAAGGACGATAGTCCAAAAACTCTTGCGAAAGAAGTTGTCCAAAAGAGGCTGTAATTGCATAATCATATTCGATTTTTCGCACCTCATCCATAGATTTATTGACTTTTTCAAAAGTGTAAACAGGAATATTGTTTTCAAGAGCAAACTCTTTAACTTCCGTCATAACAAGCTTATGCCCTCGACCGCTGGGTCTGTCTGGCTGTGTGATGACAGCACAAACGCTATGCTTAGATTTTAAAAGTTTTTCCAGCACTAAACGTGAAAAATATGAGCTTCCTAAAAACAAAATTTTCATTTATTTAACACCTTATCAGAAAATAATATGCCCTCTAAATGGTCGCATTCGTGGCATATACAACGTGCCAGCCACTTTTCGCCAGTAATTTCAAATGGATAGCCATAGCGATCTTGTGCGCGTACCATAATTTTATACGGACGCTTAACTTTGCCATGAAAGTTTTCCACACTTAAACAGCCCTCCTCTTCAATATCCTCGCCTTTGGTGTAAAAAATTTCAGGATTTATTAATTCTGCTTTTAAATTATTTACATCTATAATGATTGCACGTCTAAGCACTCCCACTTGAACCGCCGCAAGCCCCATTCCATCATTTGCGTACATAGTATCCCACATGTCATCAAGAAGCTGAGCAAGATTTTCATCAAAATCATGCACTTTTTTACTTTTCTTCTTTAAAAGTTCATCTCCTCGTTTTACTACTTTTCGGACTGCCATAGCCCCTCCTTTAACTTAAATTTTGCGGATTTATTTCAAAAAATACACTCGTCTTGGACGCCTTATCTATAATTTGAAATAATTTATCTTCTATCTCGTCAGCATGGGTAAGTTTTACTCTCATCAAAATTTGATAGCGAAATTTATTTTGCATGCGTTTAATAGGTGATTTCATTGCATCCATATAGATAATGTCATCAGCATATTCTTCTTTAAGTTTTCTAGCTTCAGTATAGCACACTTTTATAAGCTCACGCACATAATTTTCATCTTTATCTGAAAAAAGCACTCGAATAATTCTAGAAAATGGAGGAAATGCCGCCGTCATGCGAATATTTTCCTCTTTTTTGAAAAAGCCTTGATAGTCATAATTGGCCACAAACTTGTAAACATAATGCCTTGGCGCATAAGTTTGAAGCACAACTTTTCCCTCTTGACTTGCTCGCCCTGCACGCCCTGACACCTGCGTTATAAGCGAAAAAGTACGCTCAGTACTGCGATAGTCAGTTTGATACAAACTTTGGTCAGCGTCAATTATGCCAACTAAAATAACATCTTCAAAATCATGACCTTTTGCAATCATTTGAGTGCCCACGAGTATGCACGGGTGAGTATTTTTAAATTCTGTTAGTATCTTTTGATGTGCATTTTTTGTGGAAGTCGTGTCATTATCCATACGCAATATTTTAACCTCTGGAAAGATTTTGTGAAGTTCATCCACCACTTTTTCCGTACCTACAGCACCCTGCTTGATGCTATCGCTGCCACACATAGGACACAAACTTAACGCTTTATATTGTTTGCCACAATAGTGGCATTTAAGTCTGTTATCCTCTCTATGATAAACTAAACTGACATCACAGTCGCTACACTTTGCAATATAGCCACAATCGCGACAACGCATAAAAGAGGCGTATCCACGTCGATTGATAAAAAGCATGGCCTGTTTTTTTGAATTTATAACATTTGCAATATCGCTTAAAAGTTGAGAAGAAAATATACTACTGTTTCCCATGCGTATTTCATTGACCATATCGATGATTTGAATGTTTGGCATTTCTTTACCATTAGCACGAACTGGAAGTTCAACAAGTTGATATATGCCACGTTTAGCCTTTTCATAGCTTTCCACACTAGGAGTTGCGCTGCCCAAAACAAGCGGACAATGATTATACCTTGCACGAAACTCGGCGATGTCATGAGTGTCATAGCGCGGATTACTTTCCGAGATATAACTTTGTTCATGCTCCTCATCCACGATAACAACTCCTAAATTCTCAAGTGGAGCAAATATAGCGCTTCGCGCACCTATGGCAATTCGCGCCTCACCTGAAAAAAGCCGTTTCCACTCGTCAAAACGCTCACCAGCAGAAAGCCCGCTATGAAGTAGCGCTACATTATCACCAAATCGAGCTTTAAAATTTGCCATAATCTGCGGCGTCAGTGATATTTCTGGAACAAGCATGATGGCATTTTTGCCATTTTCCAAAGCTCTATCAATAAGGTGCATATATACTTCAGTTTTGCCGCTTCCCGTCACGCCATGAAGAAGATAGGTCTTGTTTTCTTTTATGTTTTCAATAGCCCTTGTTTGAAGCTCGTTGAGTTTTACTTTTTTATCCTCACTCAGCGCCACATATGGCTGACGGTTAATTTGCTGCTTTTGTGCAAGCAAAATTTGTTTTTCGCATAGCGATTTTAGTGCGCTCGCACCAAACTTTTCAATTAAAGCTGCACGACTTGCAATTTTATTCTTTTTTAAATAATTTATTATTTCCATTTGTTTTTTAGCGTTTTTTGATATAACAAACTCGTTTTCTTCATTTAAAACATAGTTCGTAATAAAAAGTTCTTGAACCTTTCCTTCACGCATCTCACTAGGCAAAAACAACCTTAAAATAGACGCCAATTTTAAATGATTTTTGCGTGCCATATATTTCATAAGCTCAAGCATCTCCTTGCGAATGGCAGGATAGTCTTCCACACACGAGCTTATACTTTTAAGCTTGCTTTTATCATAATTACAAGTTTCGCTTAAAGCAATAACAAAGCCTTGTAAAGTTCTCGAGCCAAAAGGCACTAAAACACGCATGCCCTCTTCTATGGGCATAAATTCCGGAATTAAATATTCAAACACCTTATCAAGTGCTTTGGCGTCTTGATCAATAATTACTTGGGCGAACAAAATTTCTCCTTAAAAAAATTCTATCACAAAAGACGATTTAATGTCTATCGTAATAGAATTATAACATAAAACTTTTAATTTGTCATTAAAATGCTGTTGGTTTAACTTTACCTGCGGCAATTTCTTCGCATGCAATACTGATGGCTTTTTTATCTTGATCAGCAAGCTCAAGCCTTCTCACGCTTTCAATTTCTTTAGCACGTTTTGTAATAAGAGTGCAAAGCACATATCTATTTCCATTAGTTTTTTCCACAAGCAAGTCAATGGATGGTTCAATCATCATAGTAATCACCTCTAAATTTAATTCTGTATTATTATATCACACAATTTTAATTTTGTAAAGTAGAAATTTGTCAGTTTTTTCACCAAAAAGAGGCTTTAAACGCCTCTTTTATACAAGTCAAGTAAAACTCAGCATAGTAATTTTAATATAATAGCCTAAAAGTTAAAACAAGTACTAATTGTACACTTTGAATAATCGTCATATAATTTATGCTTTAAAAGAAATTTAAAATATATATACGCTTATTTTTTCTTGTTATCTCTAAGTTTTTGAATCCAAGGTGGAACGGAAGATTCAACTTCCACTCTTGAAGAGCCCGCAGTATTCTTAGCAGTAACATTAACTTCTGGTTTTTTAGCCTCTTCTTCAGCTTGCGCTTTAGCAAAGCCGCTGAAAACTGAACGTGCAGAAGCCACTTCTTTCTTTTCACCCATATTGCCTATAGAGCGAGCATTAGAAACTTCAGTTTCTTCTTTTTTCTCATTCGGAAGAGGGAACCCAGTGGCAATCAAAGTGATTTCCACCTCATCATGCATATTTTCATCAATACTTGTACCAAGTATGATATTGCAACCTTCGTCTACTACTTCTTTAACAAGTTCGGCAGCTTCCGAAAGGTCATCTTGAGTGAGGTCGCTACCACCTTTGATATTGATAAGAAGACCAGTTGCCCCCTCAATTGTGGTTTCAAGAAGTGGACTTGCCACAGCTTGTTTTACAGCATCTAAAGATTTATTTTCACCTTGTCCATATCCAATACCCATATGAGCAAGACCTTTGTTACGCATAATAGTGGTCACGTCTGCAAAGTCGAGGTTAATAAGACCAGGATATACAATAAGGTCAGAAATGCCCTGAACACCTTGTCTTAATACATCGTCAGCAAAACGGAAACTTTCAGTAAGAGGAGTTTTCTTTGGTACAATTTGAAGAAGTTTTTGGTTTGGAATAACAACAAGTGCATCTACATACTTGCGTAAATTTTCAAGTGCTTTATTTGCATTTTCCGCTCTTTTTGGGCCTTCAAAGTCGAAAGGCTTTGTTACAACCGCAATAGTAAGAATTCCAAGTTCTTTTGAAATTTGTGCAATCACGGGAGCAGCACCCGAGCCAGAGCCGCCGCCAAGTCCTGCGGTAATGAAAACAAGGTTTGTTCCTTTAAGCATGTCTGTAATAGAACTTTTGCTTTCTTCGGCCGCTTTTTGTCCAACTTCTGGATTGGCACCGGCGCCAAGTCCACCAGTCAAACGCTCACCTATTTGTAATCTAGTTTCAGCTTTGCTAATTAATAGTGTTTGCTTATCAGTATTGACAGCCACAAACTCAGCTGAACTTACCCCAGCGTCAATCATACGATTAACAGCATTATTTCCAGCCCCACCAACGCCAACAACCTTGATTTTAGCAACAGATGTATTGATATTATTATCCATGTTAACTCCTTCTAACGTTAAATTTAAGTATATTTTAATACAAATTTTCTTTTTTTGCAAGAAAATCAATGTATAATTTCAAAAAATTATGAATATTTTTTCATTTTTGTCGTTATTTATTCAAGCTTTATCAAGTGCAGTATTGACAAGTGAATACATAGAGGCATTTTGAGGCTTATCTTTACCTGGAAGTGGCGGCACACCATATTTGATGTTTCGTCCTAAACATTTTGCCATGTAATCACGACCGCCTTTTACTGCACTTACTCCCGCTCCTGTCAAATATACTGGTAAATAAGGTATGTAAGCGGTAGAAAACAGCTGAATACATTGATTGACTGCACTAGAAAGAATTTCAATTCTTGCTGCCACCACTTCATTTGCAGTAATAAGTGGAATTTTGATAATTTTGCCAAAATCGGAAGTGAGTTCATAAAAATCATTGTTTTTGCCCCGTAGCGACAATACAATTTGTCTTTTAAGCCTATCCGCCTCTGTCAGAGTGATATCAAACGCCTCACTAAGGTCATTTGTAATGTGTCCACCGCCTATGGAAAAGGAAGCAAGCGAGGCAAGTGCATTCCCTTTTACAAAGGAAATGTTTGTAGTGAGATCTCCGACATTGATAAGCATATTAAGGTCCTCTCGCCCCTCATCATTGATAACAAAAAGCCCTTCTGAAAGTGGCTCAGAAATATACTCCACACTTTCAAAGCCAAGCGAGGCTACAATTTTATTAAACAACTCTATAAATTCTTTTACGCAATATATAATACTAAGTTCCGCAGAAAGTGAGTTTGCATACTCGCCCACTGGGTTAATAGACGAATGCCCTTCATCAATACGAAAAGTGATAGCATCAATACTGACAACTTCCACATTCTCAAGTTTCGCCTTTTCTCCAGTTGAATAGAAAAGATTATCTATATCCGATTGTTTTACTTTTCGACGCTCCCCTAGGTTAACGGAGGCAGTTGTGCAGGTCACCGAGGAAAATTCCGCAGGAACCCCAATAAAAATTTTATTATGCTTTCTTGAAACCTCAAAATCAAGTTCGCCAAGCAAACTTTTAATAATATCACAAAGCGCATCAGGATTCAAAAATCGCCCTTCGTAATAGCCATCATATTCAGCTTCTGCATTCCCTTTTACAATAAAAGTATTGTTAAGCCCTTTCGAGGCTGTCATTGCACGAAGCCGCGAAGAACCAATATCTAAAACCAATACATAATCTTTCGCCATAAATTCCCCTTATGCTTTAATTTTAGTCAAAAAAAGTGTAAATGTCAAATATTTACACTATTTTGTGGTGGTAACACATTAAAATAACACTCATTTTCGCCATGTAAGTCCGTTCGATAATAATTATTTATAACAATCGTACTTTGTCGAATTTTGTCCATAGTCCAAACATTTTCCTCATCAGCTGGTAAATCCTTATCAATTGGTTGTCCAATGATTGTGAAAATTTGGGAATATACTTCCAGCATTTTTGCCACCTTGTACTTGAGCCCATAGGTGGCATTTTTAATGATGTAGGTTTGTCCATCCTGAAAATTTAATTTTACATAAGCTTGTTCTTTGTTTAAAACTTCATCTAAACTTGTGCCAACTTCAAGACTCTTTATAATTGCATTTTGTTCGTGTAAAAGCCGATTACTTTCAATAAACGCATTGTAGACATCAATTTGGTTGTCAATTTTTAAAAACTCGCCTGGCACAGCATTTGAATTATTTACACGTAAGCCACTATATTCCATAAGCTGATCGGGCTTTACATCTTGCACTTTCAGTACTTTAAATTCTTGGTCACAGATGTAAAATTTATTATTGAGTTCTAAATAATAAACTTCTTGCCTTTCTGCACAATTGATTACATACTCGCATGGGAATTTGGTTTCGATATTTATAACTTTCACATAAGGATTTTCTCTTTCTATTTTTTCAATGCTTGCTCTCTTGCCTAGAAATAACACGGGTTTGCCATAGTTAAAATTCCCGCTATCGACTATCTGCTGCTCCTGGCCCAAAAGATGTGATATGCTTGTCCGATAATTTACACGCACCGATTTTAAAGCGAACAAGGTAAAGCATAGGATAACAAATATGACAATTATCCCAAGTGCTCCACCTAATAATATCCACCACTTTTTCTTCAATCAACCTCCCTTACTATGTCAGCACCAAGCTGCGATAGCGTTTTCTCCAGTTTATAATAACCACGATCAATAAAGTCAATGTTATACACTCTTGTATACCCTTCGCTTGCAAGCCCTGCAAGAACTAAACTTGCACCGCCGCGTAAGTCCTCCGCAATTACCTCGGCACCAAATAGTCGCTCTTTGCCATTTACTATGCAAATATTGCCGTGACATTTGATGTCCGCGCCCATCTTCGTCAGTCCACATACGTGTTTAAAACGAGCTTCAAACAGATTTTCTTCTATTAAACATATTCCCTCACTTATTGTTTGAAGAGCCATAGCCTGCGCTTGTAAATCGGTAGGAAACCCTGGATAAGCTGCGGTTTGAATTTTACCAAAACTTTTAGGTCTTGATAAACATTTCATGAATATTTTATCATCTTTGAAGCTGAATTGGCAAGCAGATTGCTTTAATTTAGAAATAATTGCTTGATTATGCTGCCAAGGCGAGTTGTTTAGCGTTATTTCGCCACCGCACATTGCGCAGGCTATCATAAGTGTGCCTGCGATAATACGGTCTGGCATAACATGATATTTAATATTTTTTGCCAACTTTTTAACACCTGTAATAGTGATGACATTGCCGCCAGCACCGCTTATTTTAGCTCCGCATTTGTTTAAAAAGTTTTGTAAATCCACAATTTCTGGTTCTTTTGCAGGATTGTAAATATGTGTCGTTCCGTTTGTCAATACACTTGACATAATTAAATTTTCGGTAGCCCCCACACTAGGGAAATCTAAAATTATGTCATTAGAGTGCAAGTTTTCCCCCTCCGCATATATGTAACCATTTTTTTCATTTATGCATGCACCTTGAAGCCTTAACCCGTTCAAATGCAAATCTATAGGTCTAAGACCAATATTGCAGCCGCCAGGATATGCCATTTTAGCCTTTTTCATTCGCCCAAGCAGAGGTCCCAGTAAAAATATAGATGCGCGAAGTTTGCCAGCAAGTTCAAGCGGAACTACATGCTGACATACCTGTCTTGTATCAATAGTTAAATTGGTATCACAAAATTCCACTTTTGCACCCAAATGCGTTAAGATGTCTTTCATTACTAGGACATCAAGATATGGCACAGCATTTTCAAAAGTAACCACTCCCTCATTGAGTACACACGCCGCCATAATTGGCAGCAACGCGTTTTTTGCGCAATCAACGCTGACATCACCTCGCAATTTATTTCCACCATTAATAAAAAAACTTGACATAAATATGTATCCTTACAATACATAGTATGTCAAGTTTGAATTTTGTGCATTATAACAATAAAAAATCTCTGCCCTGATGGCGTGCTTTTACCCCTCTAACAATCCTTTTCTCCGGATTCTACATCAACATCTTTTATTTTTTCCTTAATCAACTCCATTTCCACAAATTCCTTGCCAGTAATCACTTTTCTGCAAGTGGCACAAGAGCAAAAATATGAACCGTGATACGAATCCCACGACATAATGCCATCCCCCTCTGGACAAGTTATTTTGTCAGGAACCATATATATTTTTTCCGTTATTTCTTGAATTCTGCCGATCTTTTTCGCGTGCGTTATTTTTACAAATGCCATAATTTTCTCCTTAATTGTTTATATCACACAAAAAAACAATGTCAACAAAAAAAGACTTATGCAGTCCTTTTTATCATTTTGGCTGGGGTGGCAGGATTTGAACCTACGCATGCAAGAATCAAAATCTTGTGCCTTACCACTTGGCGACACCCCATTACGTCACAAACTTCGCTTTGGTGCGTTTTGATGACTCAAAACAGCACAATCTCGCTCGTTTGTTCCTTTTCCCCCTAAAATGCTGAAGCGTTTGGGGTGCCCCGTAATTGAGGCTTTTGCTTAAGCTGTGGTGGTCTACCCGGGGCTCGAACCCGGGACCCCTTGATTAAAAGTCAAGTGCTCTACCAACTGAGCTAGTAGGCCATAAAGCTGGGGAGGCAATTTTTCTATTCTTTATTTTCTCTCAACGTCCCGCTTCGCATGAGAGTCGCGCAAAATGCTTTACGCATTTTCGTTTGGAGCGAATTGCAAAAAATCTAGCGTCAAGCGAGCGCTTGTTCTCGAACAAGCCGAGTAGCAGCGCGGATTTTTTGCTGGCTGGGGTGGAGGGATTCGAACCCCCGCATGTTGGAGTCAGAGTCCAATGCCTTACCGCTTGGCGACACCCCATCGTGCGTAGCTCCTTTCCCCAAAAAATGCAAAAACATTTTCTGAACCCCTTGAAGTTAGCGGTAAGAGGAAAAGCTAGCAAAACTCTTCCCCTGTCCCCTCTTAAAGCTGCTGCGAATCGCAATAGTGCGATTTCGCTTGGCGGCAAAGAGGCAAAACTCACGCCCTAGCGGTAGGATTTTGCATAGCAAAGTCCGAGGCCATAAAGTGAGATTTTGCCGATATGGGGTGGACTAGGGGAATCGAACCCATGACCTCCAGAGCCACAATCTGGCGTTCTACCAATTGAACTAAGTCCACCATAAATGGTGCTCCCGGAAGGATTCGAACCTTCGACCTTTGCCTTAGAAGGGCACTGCTCTATCCAGCTGAGCTACGGAAGCCCATGTGGAGCAGGTGAAGGGAATCGGACCCTCGCAACCAGCTTGGAAGGCTAGTGTTCTACCACTGAACTACACCTGCACATGTTGACTATGCAAGTTTAACATAGTCAGATTATTTTGTCAAGAATTTTCAAATAAAAAATCAAATTAAATATTTAATAATTGTATTTTTCCATTTAAAAATCTACAAGCGCAACTTTTATAATTGCTTTTTAGCGCTTTAATTGCACAACTAGCAAACTTGCAAGCTTGCCTTAACTCCATTTTGGAGGGTGTCGCCCCCCTTTGCAAGTGACCTACAATTGAGCCTTTAATCTCCACGCTGCCCGTTTCTTTTTGAAGAGTTGTTACAAAATCTTTAAGCGGCATAATATTTTCGCGCAATATTATACAAGAAGATCGCTCATTTTTAAAATTCTCTTTTGCTATTCTTGCTATTTTTTTAAAGTCAAGGTCTTTTTCCTCTGAAACAATATAGTCCGCTTCCACCGCCGCTCCGCTTGCGCGTGCAATGGAGCCGTCACGACGTCCCATAACTTCAAACACAGCACAGCGTAAAAAGGCTTGCATGCTTGGCATGGTATTTTTTACATAATCACAAACTGCTTTAATCGCCGTATGAAACCCTATGCTATAGTCACTTATATCGACATCATTATCAATTGTGCAAGGAATAAATACTGAGTTTACACCATTTTCAGAAAGTTGTTTTGCCCCTTTATACGAGCCGTTTCCTCCCATAATAATTACACAGTCGAATTGTTTACAATTTTTTAAACCCTTTTTAAAACCTTTATCCGTTTGAAACTCAAGGCAGCGCGAAGAGAAAATGCAGCAGCCCGCCTGATTTTCATATTTTAAAGGCTCGAAAGAAGAAAGTGGACGAATGTCGCCACTGATCAGTCCTTTAAAGCCCGCTTTACATGCAAAAATTTCACTTTTGAAAGCGCGATAAAGTTTTGCAATAAATTTGTTCATGCCAGGCGCATCCCCACCACTGGCTAAAATCAATATCTTCATAATCTCTCCTTTCAAGTTCTAGGAACGGATATTATTACATTTTGGTCGCCGAGCAATCCACAAAGTTCATTTTCAAGATAGTTGTTTATATCAACTTTGCAATTGAAAGCAAAGGCTTTCCCCGTTGTGCTACATTTGCACACAACCTCATTATCACCCGGATATGAAGTGAGAATTTTTTTCAATTTGTCTTGAACATCGATGTCTTTAGTATCAAATCGAAGATATACTTTGCGCACGCCTTTTTCGCTATTATCCTCGCCCACTTTTGCCCACGAGGTTAAGTTTTCTGCAACAATAACAGGCGACTTACCAGGACGAAGCGACATACGTCCACGCACCGTCACCAGCCCATCCTCAACTGCGATATCTTTATACCGAGTAAATAGTTTAGGAAACAGCATAACATCAAAAGTACCATTAATATCTTCAATAGTCAAAAATGCCATATTGCCTGACTTGGTTGAAATCTTTTTAATTGCCGTGATAACGCCTCCGCCAATCACTTTGTCCCCATCTTTAACTTCTGCAAATTCGGTTATTTTTTCTTCCTCTGCCATTCCCTCTTCTTCAAGTTCGTCTGAGTTTTCTTCCTCAGCAATCATATCGGATGTAAAATTAAACTCATCATATTTAGAAAGATAGTCATCTAGAGGATGCCCTGATACATACATCCCGACATAATCTTTTTCATATTTTAAGAGTGTTTCTTTATTAAATTCTTTTATATTTGGATACTCAACTGCATTAACAGTGTGAGCCACTTCCACAAATGCATCGAACATAGAAAATTGTCCGCTTGCTTTGTTCTTTTTATCATGATTAGCTCTGTCAATCACGTTTTCATAAACAGCCATCAGTTGAGATCGTGCCAGTTTGAAACAATCAAAGGCTCCGCCAAGAATTAAACTTTCAACCAACCGCTTATTGATTATTTCTATATTTCTGTTTATAAAGTCTTCAAAGCTTTTATATTCACCATTAGCATTGCGTTCGTCTATAATTTGATCAATAACCCCAGTCCCTACATGCTTAAGTGCACCAAGCCCAAAACGGATATTTCCATTTTCCACTCTAAACATGGTACGACTTTTGTTAACATCAGGTTGATATACAATAAGTCCTTCCTTTTTAGCATGGTTGATATATTTTCTGATTGCGTCTGCATTTGTAATTTTAGTATTTAATACAGCCGTCAACCACTCTACTTCATAGTGAGCTTTTAAATATGCGGTCTGGTAAGAAACGAATGCATAGGCCGCGGCATGGGATTTATTAAAAGCATAGCCCGCAAACTTTGCCATTTGGTCAAACACCTTTTTGGCAACTACAGGATCATGCCCTAGTTTAACAGCACCCTCAATAGGCTTTTTTTCACCTGTAGGGTCAACAAAACCATTGATGAATTTGTCTTCTTCAGGAGGCAAAAGTTCGGCCTTTTTCTTACCCATAATTCTGCGCACCACATCGGCGCCGCCAAGGCTGAAGCCACCCATAACCTGAAAGATTTTCATAACTTGCTCTTGATAAACTATACAACCATAGGTGTTTTTAAGTACTGGCTCAAGACAAGGGTCTTCATACTCAATATGATCGGGCTCTTTCTTGCCCTTTATGAACTTTGGAATAAAGTCCATTGGGCCTGGGCGATAAAGAGAAATACCTGCGATAACATCTTCAAGACAGGTTGGCTGGAGTTCTTTCATGAAGTTTTTCATACCGCCACTTTCAAGCTGGAACACTGTGTCCGTATTGCCAGAGCTGATAAGTTCAAACACTGCTGGATCATCATAGCCGATTTTATTAAAATCAATTACGACATTATGGTCTTCTTTTACGTATTGTACAGCTTTATATATATCGTCAAGTGTTTGCAAGCCTAAAAAGTCCATTTTAAGCAGTCCCAAGTGTTCAAGCTCTATCATATCAAACTGAGTTACTACATCTTCTCCACTTTTGGCAAGCGGAACAAAAGTGTCTACTGGTTCAGGGGAAATAAGTACTCCTGCCGCGTGCATGGAAACATTACGAGGAACACCCTCAAGTTTGATAGCAATATCTACAATTCTTTTCACCATTTCATCTTCTTCGTACATTTTACGAAGCTCTGGAATGATGTATTTATCATTTTCTGGTTTACCAGTGGTGCCAAAGTAAGCACCAAGAACTGGCGGTTTTTTAAGAGGCTTGCCAGGGATCTCTTTAGTAATTTTATCAACCTCAGAATACGGATAGCGAAGTACGCGGGCTACGTCTTTAATTGCATTTTTGGCTTGCATGTTTCCAAAAGTTACAATGTTTGACACATGGTCGGCACCATATCTGCGTTTAGCATATTCTACCACTTCACCACGTCTATCACGACAAAAATCGACGTCGAAATCGGGCATGGATACACGTTCTGGATTAATAAAGCGATCAAAGTAAAGGTCATATTTCATAGGATCCACTTGAGTAATCCCCGTTGTATAAGCCACAATACTTCCAGCGCCGGAACCTCTTCCCGGGCCTACTGAGATGTCATTTTGACGTGCGTAATTTATATAGTCCCAAACAATAAGGAAGTATTCCACAAAGCCTAGGCGATTTATAGTGTCAAGTTCCATCTCAAGACGCTGCTTATACTCTGGAGGCACCTCTTTATAATTACGATAAAGCCCCTCCCATGCCATGCGGGAAAGGTATTCATAGGTGCCCTCGCCAGTATCTGGAATATATTGAGGAATAAAGTTTTCGTTTGCGCCTAAATGATATTGTTTAGGTGCTCCGCTTTCACGAAGAGATTTTGTTCTGATTACAACGTCACATTTAGCTGCAATTTCATTAGTTATTTCAAGAGCTTCTTCATAACCTGGCAAAACTTCCAACATTTCTTCATAGGTTTTAAGATAAAATTCTTGAGTTTCAAATTTCATTCTGTCAGGGTCGTCTATAGTTTTACTTGTCTGTACACATAAAAGCACATCTTGAATTTCTGCGTCTTCTTTATTTATATAGTGCACATCGTTGGTGGCAACTAATTTTATGCCAAGCCTTTCTGACATTTCAGTAAGCTTAATTAACACTTCCTTTTGTTCGGCTATGCCATGGTTTTGAATTTCAAAATAAAAATCATCTTTGAATATATTTTTAAACCATAACGCAAGTTTATCAGCTTCTTCATAGTCTCGGCGCAAGATGGCTTGAGGAATATGTCCCGCAAGACAAGCAGATAGGCAGATAAGCCCCTCACTATATTGTTCAAGCAGTTTATAATCAATTCTTGGCTTATAATACATGCCTTCAGTAAAAGCTAATGAGCTTAATTTTAAAAGATTCTGATAGCCTGTGTTATTTTTAGCAAGTAACACAAGGTGTGCCATATCTGTTCTGTTAGAGCGCGAATGCATATCGTGACAGATGTAAAATTCTTCTCCAATAATTGGTTTAATATCATTTAATATACATTCCTCATAGAACTTCATCACTCCATACATATTTCCATGGTCAGTAATCGCGATTGATTTCCAACCGCGAGCTTTAACAAGTTTTACTAAAGGTTTTATTCTAGCAAGTCCATCAAGCAAGCTATATTCAGTGTGCACATGTAAGTGAACAAATTCTTTCATAACTTCTCCTTATTCTTTAGTTAAAAAGTCGGCAATCTTGATAAGTCTTCTAAAGCGATGATTTAATCCACTTTTAGTAAGCTTTATAGTGGATAATTTTAAAAGTTCGTCCATGCTTTCTTGCTGGTTGGCAAGACGTAGCACTGCCACTTCTTGAAGATCATCTGGCAAACTTTCAAGACCTATCTTGTCTTCAATTATCTTGATTGCTGTAAGTTGTTTAAAACTTGCTTCAATAGTTTTATTGATATTGGCATTTATGCAATTTACTTGACGATTTACAATATTGCGTAAGCCGCGTGTCGCCATTTCATTTGCAAGATTCAACACACTTTCATTTGCTCCAACTAAAGCAAGCAAATCTTTAATAGTTTCGGAATCTTTTAAGTACAAAATATAATTGCTTTTACGAGCAAGTTGTTTTGAATTAATGTTAAATTCATTTAAAAGCTTTTGTAATCCTTGTAAAAACTTATCATTGTGAGAAGAAAACTCCATATGATATCCAGTCGTCGCATTTTGCGAGCCAAGCTCGCTAAATTTGATGCTGGAAGTAGAACAGCCGATGTAAGCACCTTTGACGAAAGCACGTTTGCACTCCTCATCTGGAATCACATTGTTATCTATTTCATAAACAATTTCAATTCCCTCACTTCCAAGTCGCAAAAGTCCACAATCTTGAAGCACACGAGAGGAAATAGAAACGGGAAACATAATTCTATAATAAGTTGTTTTATTAATAATATAATCATCATTTATTTCAATAGAAAGTGCGTCACCATAAAGTTTTTTAGCTATTGCATTGACATACTGGTACACTTCTTTTATGTCGGACACAATATCGGCACGTATTCCCTCTGCATTTTTGGTAATCTGCCCTGCACTATGGAATAAACCTGATAAAAAAGCTATGGCGCTGTCTGCGTCATCATAAATCTCATTTAAAATTTCAAGTTTAGACTCGCGTGAAAAACTCATTTATCCTCTTTTTGTTTGAAACTTAGGCAACTTATCTATATTGACTATTTGCGATAATGGAATGCCAAGCCTGTAAATTATATTAAGCCCATTGTTACATTCCCCCACCATTTGAGGTTTGTGCGCATCGGAATTGACAATAAATTTAACGCCCTCACTTGCCATAATTTCAAGTTCTCTGTCTGTAAAATTAATTCTTTTACCATTAAGCTCAATGTAAGTACCCTTTTGCTTAGCCATTCGTGCTACTGCCAAAGTATCCGTTGGAAAGCCATAATTAAGATGAGTAATTACATCAATTGGATATTTGTCTAGTGCTTTTAAAAAAGCTGTAGTATTTTGATTTAATCTTTGCTTACTTGGTGCAAAAGGAGAACCTATCATATTTGCCATATTAAGCGCCATAAAGTCTTTAACTTTTGTCATAGTTACCATGCGATGATGGCCCATTAACAAAAGGTTTAAAAATTCGAAGTCCTCATCCATGACATCAATATCCCCGTCACGGGAAATTAAGTTTGCCTCAACGCCTAAAAGAATATCCACACCTGTAATTTCCTTAGCATTTAAAATATCCTCTTGAACTTTAGGGATATCTCTTCTATTTACGCCATAAAACATATGATTAAACCCATGGTCGGTAATTGCAATCTGCTTTAAGCCTTTATCCGCTGCGACAGAAGCATTTTCAAGCACGCTGCCCTTGCCATGATTGTTACGTGAATACTCAGTATGAGTATGATAGTCACCATAAAGAATCATAAAAATCTCCTTATGTTTAAAGTATACCAAGTTTTAAAAAATAGTCAAAATAAATTTTGACTATTCATGAATTTTAGCGTTGTTAATTGTTTTTTGAAAAATTAGATTTGTTTAAAAATTTGCAAGCAATTGCTTGCAGATTTCTCTTTTTTTGACTTTTTAGGCTTATCAGCAAATAAATTATCGAATGTCTCCTTATTTTCTTGATAATCTTTTTCAAGTAATTTTATTAATTCGTTATTCTTCATAATTCCTCCTACATCATTTCATTAAGTTTACTATCAATTTGATTCCAAAGCGCATTAGCAGGCACTTGTTCAAGTACGCAATGTTCAAGTTCTCTTACTTCGTCACGTGGTTTAAAGCCTTCTTGTAAACTAATTCTATGCAATGCTACTTCATTCTTTTGTATATCTGCTATGACCGCCACTTGAAGAACCGGCAAAATAGATTCCACATCTTCTTTGGTTGAAAATCCTATGGCATCAAGTGCCTTTGCTAAACTTGACACAAGTTCGGCATAATGAGGAATAACTTTTAAATCCAAAACTTTTCCATGTTTTTTAAATTTTTCAACTGAATTTTGAATAGTTGATGATGAAAAGCAAGCATTACAATACATTATTTTTGCATATATTGAAACAGCATCCAAAAAATATGTCCATGTTCCTCTTGTTTCATACACCCCTATCTGAATAATCCCCGCAAGTTGACGCATCATATCGGGAGAAAAATCCTCTCCCATTATAATTTCGACAATTTTTTGTCTGCTAGCGTGGTCTTGCCACCATTTTTGATTATCTGCCATTTTTATCTCCCCGTTTAACAATTAGATTTTTAAATATTACTTTTTCAGCCCTATAATAACATGGGTGAGGAGTTGTCAAGTGTTTTTTGAAATTCTTTAAAAAAGTTGATTTTTTACACTTTTTACTTAAAAATAAGGTGTTTTTTTGTTAAAAATGATGACTTTAGTTTTGTCATCCTGAGCCGTGAGCGCAAGCGAAACGAGTCGAAGGATCTTTTTTAGTAATTTTGTGCACAAACTTTATCTAAAAGATTTTTCGGCACTTCACCCCACAAATATAAAAGTATTTGCGGGGGACACAGTTTATATTTTTGGTCGAAATAACAATGTTGAAAACAAAAACTCAACCCTTTGAATATAAAAAATCAACCTTGCAAAAACAAGTTTGACGCAGTTAAACGCTGCCTCGAAGCATGAGAGGCAGCCAAGGCATGCGGACTTCCACTCCGCGTGCCTTGTTTTTGCCCTCCTCTTTTTTAAATTTTTTTTAAAAATATATTGCTTTTCGCAGCCTTTGCGAAGTAACCAGCAAGAAAAAGCATATATTTTTCGTCAATTATGCATAAACCTAGATTCTTCGACTCGCCTTATGGCTTTGCTCAGAATGACAAGAGGAATAGATTTCCCCATTGCGTGCTGATGCACTCCAATGGAAATGACAAAAAAAGTGCAACTTGTAATTGCACTTTCTTAAAATTTTCGAAAGCCAACCTCTCAACAAAGGTGTTTGTGAGGGGCTGGAGGAATCATAACCCCCAGTGACTTTTCTGCCACTCTTCAAATAGTGAAAAGTAGCAATTATTTTTATACTAATTTAATTTTAGCCATTTCGGCTGCATCACCACGACGCTCGCCAAGTTTAATTATGCGAGTGTAACCACCGCCTTGACCAACTTCTTTTATGCGGCCTGCATATTTAGGTGCATACACATTGAAGATTTTTTCAAGCAATGGATGATTAATGCCAGCAATTCTTGCCTCAAATGCATCAACTGACTCTTTTGGTTTTCTTTGTTCTTGTCTATCATAAAGATAAGCCATAATTTTTCTACGAGCATTAAGTTTTTTAGGTCCATCATTAGAAACTGTAGTCTTGATTTTAACGCCTTTGTCGTCCTTAATTTGTTTAGGAACTTTAACAATGTCCTCGTAAGAGTTAATTGCAAGTGTTAAAATTTTTTCAGCCTGACTTCTAACTGACTTAGCCTTTGCAAGCGTAGTTTCAATCTCGCCAAACCACAAAAGGTCACTCACTTGTCCACGAATAAGTGCGTTGCGCTCTTTTGATGGTCTGCCTAATTTGTCGTTAGCCATAATTTTCTCCTTTTAACGATTAATCTTCGTCTTTGCGAAGTGAAAGTCCATAACTTTCAAGTTTTTGAATAACCTCGTCAATAGATTTAATACCAAGGTTTTTGACTTTAAGCATATCGCCTCTTGATTTTTTAACAAGGTCTTCAATAGTATTAACACCTGCTCTCTTCAAGCAGTTGTAAGAACGAACAGAAAGGTCCATTTCTTCAATAGGAAGCTCCATAAGTTTAATTTGTTTATCTTCCTCACGAGAAACTAAAATATCCATATCGCTCATCTTAGAGCATAATTCTACAAATAAACCGATATGTTCAACTATGATTTTGCCAGCAAGTGCAACAATTTCTCTTGCAGAAGTTGTGCCATTTGTTTCCACTTCGACAATCAATTTGTCAAAATCCACGTTATGACCAACTCGTGTGCTTTCAACATTGAAATTTACGCGTTTTACAGGTGAGAAAATTGAATCCATAGCGATAAAATCTATATTATCAAATTTAGTTTTATTAACAGTGTTTGGAACATATCCTCTTCCGTTACCAATCATAAGGTCAAGGTCAAGCACTGCCCCCTCATCCATTGTGCAGATGTAAAGGTCAGGATTGAGAATTGTAACTTCATCATTAGCTTCAAAATCTTTTGCAGTAACCACACCTGGAGTATTTTTTCTAATACGAAGATAAGTTACAAAATCCTTGTCGCTGTTTTCAGAGCGCACAGCAAGTGATTTAAGATTGAGTACGATGTCTACGACATCCTCAGTAACTCCTCTAATAGTAGAAAATTCATGAGCTGCACCAGCAATGCGGATAGCGATTGGTGCTGTACCTGGAAGTGCTGAAAGAAGCGTTCTTCTCATAGTATTGCCAAGAGTTATGCCGTAACCTTTTTCAAGAGGTTCCACAACAAATCTAGCAAAGCTGCCACCTTCAGTTTCTTCGCAAGAAATTCTAGGTCTTTCCATTTCCATAATATATCCCTCCTATTATCTCGAATATAACTCGATGATAAGTTGTTCTTTGATGTCAACATCAACATCTTCTCTCTTAGGAAGAGCTAAGATTTTCCCAGTGAGAGTGTTAGTATCGAATTCAAGCCATTTAGGCATAACGATTTTTAAGCCTTTAAGAGCTTTAAATCCTTCAAGCTCTTGCTTGTTTTCTTTAATAGCGATAACATCTCCAACCTTAACAAGGTAAGAAGGAATATTTACGCGTTTACCATTTACGGTGATGTGTCCATGATTTACAATTTGACGGCACTGGCTGCGGCTTGCACCGATACCCATGCGGTAAACCACATTGTCAAGGCGTCTTTCAATAAGTGAAAGCATATTTTCACCAGTGACACCTTTCATTCTTTCAGCTTCTTCATAATATTCTCTAAATTGCTTTTCGAGAACGCCATACATTCTTTTAACTTTTTGTTTTTCACGGAGCTGACTTCCATATTCTGAGAAAGTCACTCTTCTTCTTGAATTGCCGTGCTGTCCAGGTATAACTGGGCGACGTTCCATAGCGCATTTTTTAGTTGTGCAACGCTCTCCTTTAAGGAAAAGTTTGCACCCCTCGCGTCTGCATTGACGGCAATCTGGTTCAATTGTTCTTGCCATTTAAATTCTCCTTTTAAACTCTTCTTGTTTTAGGAGGTCGGCAACCGTTATGAGCGATTGGCGAAACATCCTTAATAAGCGTTACATTAAGGTCGCAGTTTTGAAGTGAACGAATAGCAAGTTCTCTTCCGCTGCCGGGTCCTTTTACAAAAACTTCCACGCTTTGAATTCCATGTTCTTTAGCCACTTTTGCAGCATCCTCAACGCATGATTGAGCTGCAAAAGGAGTGCTTTTCTTAGAGCCTTTAAGCCCTAACTTTCCAGATGAGCACCAAGAAAGAGCGTTACCCTCACAATCAGTGAAAGTTACAATAGTATTATTAAAGGATGTTTTGATATGAACTTGTCCACTTGTAATATTTCTGCTAACTCTTTTCTTAGGTTTTGCAGTAGTTTTCTTAGTTTGTGCCATAATTTACTCCTTATTTACCTTTCTTAGAGCTGCCTGCTACAACTTTCTTAGGGCCTTTTCTCGTTCTAGCATTAGTACGAGTGTTTTGACCGCGAACAGGCAAACCTTTACGATGGCGGACACCGCGATAGCAGCCAATTTCTCCAAGTTTTTTGATGTCCATGTCGACTTTTTTACGAAGTTCTCCTTCAACTATAACATTGTGTTCAATATAGTTACGGAGTTTAGCAACTTGATCATCAGTTAAGTCTTTGACACGAACGTCAGCACTTACGCCAGTTGCTTCACAAATTTTGTTGGATGTTACCCTACCAATACCATAGATGTAGGTAAGACCAAGTTCAAGTCTTTTTTCTCTAGGTAAATCCACACCAGCAATTCTTGCCATTTAATTTTCCTCCATTTAAATTTATTAACCTTGTGTTTGTTTATGCTTTGCATTTGGGCAGATAACCATAACTTTTCCGTTTCTTTTGATTACTCTGCATTTGTCGCAAATTGGTTTTACAGATGCTCTAACTTTCATAACCTGCTCCTTTGTTAGCCCTTTTCTCGCCAAGTAATTCTACCCTTAGTGAGGTCGTATGGGCTCATTTCGACTTTAACTTTGTCACCTTCCAGCACTTTAATGTAGTTTTTACGTAATTTGCCAGAAATGTAGGTGGTAATTACATGTCCATTAGTGAGTCGAACTCTAAATGTTGTGTTTGGAAGCACCTCTTCTACGATGCCTTCAAATTCAATAACATCTTCTTTAGACATTTTTACTCCTTTTTAAAAATTTTCGAATTTTTGCATTAACTCGCTCTTCTTTTAGTTCACGTGTCTGAAGTTTGAGTCTGTCCTCAAGCAATTCGATATGCTTTGGACTTTTTCGCTTTGGCTTTACAGCCTTAAGTCTTTTGCCATCTGCCAAATAGACAAACTTTTCATCTATATCGACAATAACAAACTTTTGTCCGCGCTCCTTTCCTGCGAGCGCAATTACTTCTCTTCCTCGCTCCATATTTGACCTCATAATGTCAAAATTTCAATGCCGTTTGAAGTCACCAGAACGGTATTTTCATAATGGGCGGAAGGTTTTCCATCCCGAGTAATAACTCCCCAGCCGTCTTCCATAAGCCAAACTTCTTTGCGTCCCATGTTGACCATAGGCTCAATTGCAAGACATACATCTGCAATAACCATTGGTCCATCAGTCACCTTGCCATAGTTTGGAATGTTTGGCGGTTCGTGCATTTTTCTGCCGATACCATGACCAGTTAGTTCACGTACAAGACTATAGCCATTTTTTTCAACATAAGTTTGGATAGCATGAGAGAGTTCTCCAAGTCTATGTCCTACTTTTAGGTTTTTAATTCCCTCAAAGAAAGATTGTTTAGTAACCTCGATAAGTCGCGCTTTTTCTGGTGAAATTTTGCCGACAGGAAAGGTTCTTGCTGCATCTCCAATAAGTCCTTTATACTCCACACAAAGATCAATGCTTACAATATCTCCCTCTTTAAGGATGATATCTTTTGACGGCATTCCATGCACAACCATTTCATTAACAGAAATACAAGTCGCGTATGGATACCCCTCATAACCCTTGCATGCAGGATAACCACCACTTTCTATTATATACTTTTCTATCAATTTGTCAAGTTCAAAAGTTGAAATGCCTGCTTTTACAAGCGATTCTGCTTTTTCAAGTGCGTCATGGGTGAGCGCACAAGCTTTTTTCATAAGAACAAGCTCCGCAGGAGTTAGCGTTCTCATTTTTTGCCTCCGATTTTTGATAAAAAGTCTTTCACAGGCTTATAAGTTTCCTCTGGTGAACCAAGGGAAGAAACTTTGAACAGCCTATCACTGTAGAAGTCTATGAGTGGTGCTGTATTTTTTTCATAAACTTCCAGACGAAGTCTTACTGTTTCAAGTTTATCGTCATCACGTTGAAACAACGATCCGCCACACTTAGCACAATTGCTTTTTGCATAGTCAATAGTAGAATATATTTCGCCACAATCGCGACATACACGTCTTGCAACTGCTCTTTTCTCAATTTCCTCAAAAGGTAAATCAATCAAAATTGCAGTGTCTACTTTTGCTATTGCTTTTAAAGCCTCTGCTTGTTTGACGGTACGAGGAAAGCCATCGAAAATAACTCCGTATTGGCAGTCAGGTTTTTGCATACGCTCACTTAAAATTTTTATTGTCAATTCATCTGGAACAAGCTCACCCTTATCCATATACGATTGCAATTTTTTACCAAGTTCGCTGCCGCTTGCTTTGCAAGCCCTAAACAAATCTCCAGTAGAAATTTGAACAAGTCCAAAGTCCTTTGTGATTTTTTTAGCAAGTGTGCCCTTGCCACTGCCCGGCGCACCTAAAAGAATTATATTCAAACTTAATTCCTCCCATATTTTCTTGCTTTATTTGAAACCCGCAAGACTAGGTTTAGGCTACAGCAATCCTTTTATTTAACGACTTTGGACTATCAGTCATAAGCAAATTGGTCTACTCTTTTTGCCTTTCAGCTGAAAAGTTTATATAAGACTTATTCTGCTTCTTCTTCGGTATCCCCGAGAAGACTTTCTGCACATATCTCATAACTCTTTGGGTTTAGTTTCACTTCGCATGGTCCCGAGTGATTGATTGCCATTACATACGCCTTTCCATCATGAAGTTCAAGAGGGTCTTCTGCTTCTATTGATGCTATAACATCTTCTAGGTTTGCATCATTACAGTTTTCCATAATTGCTCTTCTACTTTTCTTGTTCACTGATAAACCTCCCAATTTTTTAATTTCTGCCTAAGCTAACTTTGTGGGAAGAAGGGCTTTGCCCGACCCCAAAGTTCGCTAGGCACTTCTCTTGTAGTTAAATTGCAGCGCAATTTAACAAAAGGTTAAAAGGGGCACGCGGGGGAAACGAATTTTAGCAATCGGTGGGAGCGGCTTTTTATAAAGTCGCGACAATCGTTGCGTCAAAATTCTAGTTGCCGCCCGCGATTAATTTAGAAATCCTTTATAATTTCTCATCAGCATTTGTGCTTCAAGTTGTTTGTCAAGCTCGAGCGCTACTGAAACAACAATCATAAGTCCAGTTGCACTGAACGCATTGATAAGCACGCTTGCATTTGTATAATCCCCTATCGCTTTAAAAGCAAGAGATGGAATTAATGCAATAACTGCAAGGAAAATTGCTCCAAAGAATGTGATTCTTCCTGAAATTTTTCCAAGGTGATCGGCGGTTGGTTTGCCTGCTCGTATACCTGGAATAAAACCACCTTGCTGCTGAATACGCTTTGAAATATCATTAGGGTCAAAAGTGATTTTTGCATAGAAGAATGCAAAGAGTAAAATGAATACAGCAGTAAGAACAATGTAAAGCCATGAGTTGGTACCAAGCCATTCTTGATACCAAGTGACATGTGGCCAGAAGATGCTGATAATCATTTGAGGAAGCGTGAGAAGTGTACTTGCAAGAATGATAGGCATAACTCCCGAGCCGTTCACACGGATAGGAATGTAAGTGCTTTGTCCGCCGTACATTTTTCTGCCTTTAATTTGCTTAGCATATTGCACTGGTACTCGCCTCTCCGCACCATCTACGAAAACGATAAGTGCGAAAATTGCGATAACTGCGATAACAAATATTACAATATACCAAAGATAGTTGATGTCTGAAGCCGTTAATACAAATGCATCTTTAATTGATTTAGATGCGGAAGAAAGAATACCTACAAAGATAAGCAAACTCATACCGTTGCCGACTCCGAGGTCAGTGATGCGCTCTCCAAGCCAAACGGTAAACATACCACCAGCGGTCAAAATAAGGACAACGCCGCAGCCTATAAGCCAAGTAGGAGCCCCAACCCAAAGCGCGTTAGGGTCAAGGTTGCCAGAATAACCGACAACAATACCAATAGCTTGCGCGAGAGCCAATACTAAAGCGGCAATTCGTGTGTAGAAATTGATTTTTCTACGTCCATCTTCACCACTTTTTGACAGTCTCTCCATCGAAGGAATGGCTACCGATAATAATTGAATTACAATTGATGCCGTAATGTAAGGCGACACTCCAAGTGCGAGCACTGACATGTTTGAAAGTGCACCGCCGCTGACCATATCCATAAGGCTGAATATTGAAAGTGTATCGCTGCTTACAATGTTTTGAGCATCAAAGCCTATTGCAGGCAGATAACAGCCCACACGATACACCACGAGTAATAAAAGCGTGATAATAATCTTCTTTCGCAAATCTTTAATTTTAAATGCATTTGCTATTGTCTTAAACATTATATCTCCTCAGCTTTTCCACCAGCTTTTTCTATCTTTTCTTTTGCTTGTTTAGTGAATTTGTTAGCTTTCACTGTCAAAGGCTTTGTGAGCACTCCGTCACCTAAAACTTTAACGCCATAAGGCTGACGTTTGCCAATGAATCTTGTTTCATATAAAAGTTCTTCAGTGATAACTGCATTAGCCTCAAAAGCTTCAAGGTCGCCCACATTGATAGTTGCGTATACCTTTTTAAAGTTTTTATTATTGAAGCCACGGATTACAACCTTTCTAATAAGAGGGATGTTTCCACCTTCAAAGCCAGGACGAACGCCACCGCCACTTCTTGCGTTTTGACCTTTGTGTCCTTTGCCACTGGTTTTACCAATTCCGCTGCCGATGCCACGACCAACTCTAACTTTTTTAGTAGTTGCGCCAGCAGCTGGTTTGAGATTATTTAATTCCATAACGCCCTCCTATTTAGCCTCTTCCACTTTAACGAGATGAGCCACATGATGAATGCTGCCACGAACGCTCTCGTTGTCAGGAAGAATGTTTGAATCGTTGAGTTTTTTAAGACCAAGGGCTTCAATTATTTTAGCTTGTTTTTTATTGTAACCAATAGCGCTGTGCACCCAAGTTACTTTAAGTTTTTTCTGTGCCATAATTTTTCTCCTTAAATCTCATCAACCGACTTACCGCGACGAGCTGCAACTTCCTCTTTAGTTCTAAGAGCTAAAAGTCCATTCATGCAAGCCTTAACGCAGTTGATTTTGTTTGTAGAGCCATGGATTTTGGTAACAATATCCTTAATCCCTGCAAGCTCAAGCACGCTTCTGGCTGCACCGCCTGCAATAACTCCAGTACCTTGTTTAGCAGGAAGCATTAAAATGCTTGTGGCTGCAAACTTTCCAGTTATTTCATGAGGAATAGTTCCCTCAACCATATTGATAACTTTCATATTTTTCTTAGCTTCAATAGTTGCTTTTTCGATAGATTGAGAAACTTCACGTCCTTTTCCAAGTCCAAGTCCGACTTTGCCTTTGCCGTCGCCAACGACTACAAGAGCAGAGAAACGTAAAGTTCTTCCGCCTTTAACAACCTTAGTAACTCTTCTTACAGAGACAACGCGTTTGTCAAATTCGCTATCTTCTCTACGCATAGGTCTTTTATCGCCTTTTTTGTTAAAAGGTTTTTTGTCTTTAAAAGCATTTTCCTTTGTAACAACTTGGGCGTTTTCTGTAGCTTTAACTTCATTATCTGCCATACTAACCTCCTAAAATTTAAGTCCAGCCGCTCTAGCGCCTTCTGCCAAAGCTTGAACACGACCTATATAAATATATCCGCCTCTATCAAACACAACTTCGCTGATTTTTTTAGCTTTAGCACGTTTAGCGATAGCCTCGCCAACCACACGAGCTTTTTCAGACTTGTTTTTGCCATCAAGTTGTTTTTTAATTTCTGGGTCCAAAGTTGAAGCTGAAACAAGTGTAACGCCTTTAACGTCGTCAATAATTTGAGCGTAAATTTCATTTAAACTTCTGTACACGCAAAGACGAGGTCTTTCTGCAGTGCCAGAAATTTTAGTTCTAACGCGTTTATGACGAACCATTCTTTCTTTATTTTTATCTTTAACGCTTATCATTTCGCTTTAACTCCTACTTTTTGCCCTTTCCAGCAGTTTTTCCGACTTTTCTTACAACCACTTGGTCGCTATAACGCACGCCATAGCCGTGGTATGGTTCAACTGGTCTGAGTGCTTTTACATTAGAAGCAAATTGACCAACTTTTTGTTTATCAATGCCGCTTACAACAATTTCGGTAGGATTTGTGCAAGCCACTTGAATATCGCTTGGAATTTCAATTTCAACAGGATGAGAAAATCCAAGGTTTAATGTAAGTTTGTTTCCGCTAACGTTTGACTTATAGCCGACACCGCTGATAAGAAGTGTCTTTTTAAAACCTTCACTAACGCCAACAACCATATTGTGAGCGAGAGCTCTGTATAGTCCATGTTTAGCATTTGCATCAGGAGTTTCTTTTGCAATTTCGAAAGAAAGTTCCTGGCCATTTATGTTTGTCTTAATTACTTTATCAATGCTTTGACTAAGCGAACCCTTTGGGCCTGTAACGGTGAGCACACCATCTTCAAGCTTAGCAGATACGCCAGCAGGCATAACGATTAATTTTTTACCAATTCTTGACATAGTACCCTCCTACCATACATAAGCGAGGACTTCGCCACCTACACCTAAATTTCTTGCAACTCTGTCAGTTACAATACCTTTATTAGTAGAAATGATAGCGATTCCAAGTCCGCTTATAACTTTTGGAAGTTTATCTTTTTGAGCGTAGATACGAAGACCAGGTTTAGAAATTCTTTTAAGCCCTTGAATAACACTTTCGCCGTGCTCATCATATTTAAGGCTGATTAAAATGTTCTTTTTGCTGCCGTCTTCCACTCTTTCAAAGGAATTGATGTAGCCTTCTTCCATGAGGATTTTAGCAATATGCATTTTTTCGTTTGAAGCAGGAATGATTACGCTGTCATGCTTTGCGCCAAGCGCATTGCGGATTCTTGTAAGCATATCTGCAATAGGATCTGTTAATATCATAATTCCTCCTCTTACCAGCTCGACTTTCTAACACCAGGGATTTCACCTTTGTTAGCAAGTTCACGGAAGCAAACTCTGCAAATTCCGTACTTTCTTAAAACTGAATGTGGGCGACCACAAAGACTGCATCTTGTATACTGCCTAGTAGCATACTTTTGCTTTTTTTGTTGTTTTTCAACTAATGCTTTTCTTGCCATTGTCTGTCCCCCTACTTAGCAAAAGGCAATCCGAGTGCCTTTAGAAGTGCTTTAGCTTCTTTATCAGTTTTAGCGGTTGTCACGAAAGTGATGTCAAAACCTCTGATTTTTTCGACTTTTTCATATACGATTTCTGGGAAAATAAGTTGTTCCTTAATTCCCATAGAGTAGTTACCTTTTCCGTCGAATGACTTTTCAGGAATACCTTTAAAGTCACGAACTCTTGGAAGAGCGATTGCCGTGAGCCTATCTAAAAACTCATACATTCTGTCCCCTCTTAAAGTAACCTTTGCACCAATCTTTTGACCTTCTCTAAGACCAAAGTTGGAAATTGATTTTTTAGCTGTAGTTACAACTGGCTTTTGACCAGCAATAGCTGTAAGTTCGTCGACTGCGATGTTAAAGCTTTTTGAGTTTGATTTAACTTCGCCAAGTCCCATGTTTAAAACGATTTTATTAAGTTTTGGTACTTGCATAGGGTTTGTGTAACCAAACTCTTTTGTAAGAGCGGGAACCACTTCCTTTTTATACATAGTAACAATTCTATTTTGTTCTTTTGCCATACTTGTTTACTCCTACTTCTCGTCAGAAACTTTTTTGGTCGACTTTTTAGCGGCTGTAGACTTAGCAGCAGTTTTTGCCTTGGTTTCACTTGTAACTTTTTTAACTGCAGGAGTTTTAGCTTCCGTAGTTTTAGTTACAGATTTTTCTTGGGCTTCCACTTTTTTAGCTGTTTTTTCTGTCTTTTTAACCTCTTTTTTAGTTTGTTTTACAAACTTTTTATCAAGAGAGCCATTGCATTTTTTGCATGAACGAACCTTTTCTCCCTCGATAACTCTGTGTCCTACGCGGGTTGCCTTGCCACAAACCGGGCAGATAACCATTGCGTTAGACGCGTCAATAGGTGCAGCTTTTGTAATTTTGCCACCCTTATCTTGTTGAGATCTTGGTTTTTGATGTTTAGTCACCATGTTGACATTTTCAATGGTAATACGATTTTTCTCAGCGTCAATTTCCATAACTCTGCCTTGTTTACCTTTTTCTTTGCCAGCAATAACTACAACTTGGTCTCCAGATTTTATAGCCATTTTCATAAGCATGCTCCTTTTATATTACTTCTGGTGCCAAAGATATAATTTTCATATATCCTCTGTCACGAAGTTCTCTCGCGATAGGTCCGAATACGCGAGTACCTTTTGGTTGTTTTTGATTATCAATGATAACTGCGGCATTGTCATCAAATCTGATGTGAGAGCCGTCAGATCTGCGAAGCCCCTTGCTTGAACGAACGATAACAGCCTTAACAACATCACCTTTTTTAACTGTTCCGCCTGGGATAGCTTTTTTAACTGAGGCAATGATGACATCGCCGATATTTCCACTTCTTCTAAAAGAGCCACCAAGCACGCGGATACACATAATTTCTTTTGCACCAGTGTTGTCAGCAACTTTTAATCTAGTTTGAGGTTGAATCATAACTATCCTCCTTACTTCGCTTTCTCAACGATTTCAACAACGCGATAATGTTTATCTTTGCTGATTGGACGAGTTTCCATAATTCTTACAGTGTCGCCAACTCCGCAAACGTTGTTTTCATCATGAGCCTTGAATTTTTTTGATTTTTGAACGACTTTTTTATAAATTGGGCTCTTAACGCGAGAAACGATTTTAACAACAACTGTCTTATCCATTTTTCCAGCACTTACAACTTCGCCCACTCTGGTAAGTCTTGAATTTCTATTTTCCATCGTTTCCTCCGTTTAATTGTTTTTCTCTAATCACAGTTTTAACTCTAGCGATTTCTTTTTTGCATTCATGAATGCGCATTGGGTTTGCAAGGTTGCGGGTTGCGTGAGAAAAACGAAGATTGAATAATTCACTATTGAGTTCTTTAAGTTTTGTGTTAAGTTCCTCAACAGAAAGGGTTTTAATTTCACTAATTTTCATCTTTCACACCACCTTCTTCCTTAATTTCTTCTTTCTTGACAAATTTTACTTTGCAAGGAAGTTTGTGACCAGCAAGTCTTAACGCTTCTTTTGCCACTTCTTCGCTTACGCCTTCGATTTCGAAAAGTACTCTGCCTGGTTTAACAACTGCAACCCAAAATTCAGGTGCGCCTTTACCAGAACCCATACGAGTACCAATGGCCTTTTTAGAAACTGGTTTGTCTGGGAAGATTTTAATCCAAACTTTACCACCACGCTTGATATATCTTGTCATAGCAATACGAGCAGCTTCTATTTGGTTAGATTTAATCCAGCAAGGCTCGCAAGCGACCATTCCATAACTGCCATAAGCAAGGAAATTCCCGCGAGTAGCCTTTCCAGTCATTCTGCCACGAAATTGTTTTCTTCTTTTAACTCTCTTTGGCAATAACATTATTCCTGCCCTCCTTTATTTTCAGAAGACTTCTTTTTGCCAAGAATATCGCCTTTGTAAATCCAGCATTTTACGCCGATAGTACCGCCAGCCGTGAAAGCTGTAGCAGTGCCATAGTCGATAGACGCGCGAAGAGTTTGAAGAGGAAGATTGCCTTCCATATATTTTTCAGACATAGCTTTATCGCTGACTTTGATTACGCCGCCAATTTGAACTTTGCAGCCTTTAGCGCCAGCTTTCATAACTCTTTGAAGGGCTTGTTTGAGTGCACGTTTAGCCGCAACACGTTTTTCAAGCTGCTCTGCAATGCTTTCAGCCACAAGAGTAGCATCAAGGTCGATTTTCTTAACTTCTTTAACATTAATAACAAGAAGTTTTACTGGTCTAATCAATTTGTTAATTTGTTTTTTAATTGTCTCAATTCCTGCACCTTTAGTTCCGATAATCATACCAGGCTTGCCAGTGAAAATATTGATAACAAGTTTGCCTTCTGTCCTTTCAATAGTGACTTTAGAAATGGCACTAGAGGCATAATTTTTCTTCAAAAATTTACGAATTTCTTGGTCTTCTTTAAGGTTTGCTGCAAAAGTAGCCTTATCAGCATACCAAGTAGATTCCCAATCTTTATTAATTCCGATACGAAGTCCGATCGGGCTTACTTTTTGTCCCATTTTTAGCCTCCTACCACTTCATCAAGCACAATTGTTATGTGTGAAGTCTTTTTAAGTATTCTATTTCCAGAACCCTTGCCTGCGTAGTGAATACGCTTCATTTGAGGTCCGTCAGTTGCATAGCACTGGGCAACGAAAAGTGTTTCAGCATTTTTGCCCAAGTTGTTTTCAGCATTAGCGATTGCAGATTTTAAAACTTTTAAAGCTTCTTTTGCTGCACTATCGTTCATATTGTCTAAAATCGCAACTGCCATTTGAGCTTTTTTGCCACGAATAAGGTCAAGAATAATTCTAACCTTGCTTGAACTCATTCTAACATGGTTTGCTTTAGCAAAAGGACGAGTGTCTTTGTTTTGCTTTCTTTTTTCTGCTTTAAGTTTAATTCCTCTAGCCATGACGCCCTCCTTTATCTTCTAGCGGCAGCAGCCGCTTTCTTAGTATGACCTTTATAGGTTCTAGTTGGAGCGAACTCACCAAGTTTGTGACCTACCATATCAGCTGTGCAGTAAACAGGAACGTGTTTCTTTCCATTGTGAACAGCGAAAGTAAAGCCAACAAATTCAGGATATATTGTAGATGCTCGTGACCAAGTTTTAATAGGTTTTTTAGTGCCAGAAGCTGTCATATCATTAACCTTTTTAACGAGGCTTGGATGAACATAAGGCTTTTTCTTTAATGATCTACTCATAACATTCTCTCCTAATTAACTCTCTTAACCATCAAGCGGTTAGAGCGATTTTTCTTCTTTCTAGTCTTGTAACCAAGAGCAGGTTTACCCCAAGGAGTAACAGGAGAAGGAAGACCAACTGGGCTTTTACCTTCACCACCGCCGTGCTTATGGTCATTAGGGTTCATAGCCACACCGCGAACGGAAGGACGAACGCCCATATGTCTTTTTCTTCCAGCCTTGCCAAGAGAAACAAGTTCGTGGTCGCTATTGCCTACTGAACCGATGGTTGCACGGCAAGAGGCAAGCACTTTTCTCATTTCGCCACTAGGAAGTTTTAAGGTTGCATATTTGCCCTCTTTAGCCATAAGTTGAACTTCAACGCCGGCAGAGCGAGCAAGTTGACCACCCTTTTTAGGTTCAAGTTCAATATTGTGAATGAGTGAACCCACAGGGATGTTTGCAAGTGGAAGATTATTTCCGACTTTTATTTCCACATTTTCGCCACTCATAACAATGTCACCATCTTTAAGTCCGTTCGGAGCGATAATGTATCTCTTTTCGCCATCCTTGTAAGCAAGAAGTGCGATATAAGCAGTACGATTAGGGTCGTATTCAATACCTACGACCTTTGCAGGAATACCATCTTTATTGCGTTTGAAATCAATAATACGATATTTTTGTCTGTTTCCGCCACCTTGGTGACGAACAGTGATGCGTCCTTGAGCATTTCTTCCAGCATGTTTATCTTTTTTAGCAAGAAGTGACTTCTCAGGGGTTTTCTTTGTAATTTCTTCAAAGGAAGAGGTAGTATAGAATCTTCTTCCAGCAGAAGTAGGATTATGTGTTTTAATAGCCATGGACTTCTCCTCCTAATTATGAAAGACTGTCGAAGAATGCAATGGTTTTAGAATCTTCTGTTAAACTTACAATTGCTTTTTTGTAATCAGAAGTTCTGCCTATTGTTCTTCCAGACTTTGTATTTTGCGACTTTTTGTGTCCTTTAACGATGCAAGTGTTCACTTTCGCCACTTTAACACCGAAAAGTTCTTCAACTGCTTTCGCAATTTCAATTTTGTTTGCATTTTTATCCACTTCAAAAGTGTAAACCTTACTAGCGATGCCGGCATAACTTTTTTCAGTAAGAAGTGGTTTTTTAATAATTTTATTAGCTTCCATTATTCTGCGTATGCCTCCTCGATAGATTTAACAGCTGACTGAGTGAGCACAAGGTTACGAGCGCGAACAACTTCGTACACGTTTAAATCTCTTGCCTCGCTGATGTCAAGATTTTCAAGGTTGCGGCTAGCTCTTTTAATTTTGTCATCATTTTCTTGATTAACAACGAGAACGCTGCCCTTGAATTTGAAGGAAGTTACAAATTTTTCCGCCTCTTTAGTCTTAGGAGCATTAAATTCAAACTTATCAAGGATAGTAACTTGTCCAAGTCTGATTTTCTCACTAAGAGCAGAAAGAAAAGCGTGACGTCTTGCAACTTTGTTCATCTTTTTAGAGAAATCTCTAGGTTTAGGAGCGAAAGCAATTCCGCCGCCTGTCCATTGTGGAGCTTTTTTAGAGCCATGTCTTGCATGACCAGTTCCCTTTTGTCTCCAAGGCTTTGCAGCCTTGCCGCGCACTTCGCTGCGAGTTAAGGTGCTTTTAGTGCCTTGTCTTTGATTTGCTTGATATGCTACTACTGCCTCATGGATAAGAGGTTCGTTATATTCAACTTCAAAAAGGTCCTTTTTGAGTGTCATTGAACCAACTTCCTGAGCTTGCATATTGTAAACTTTAACTTTTGCCATGATTCTCTCCTTTATGCCTTCTTGCTCTCGCGGACAGTAATCACGCTGCCTTTAGGTCCAGGGACGCAACCTTTAATAAGTAATATGTTGCGGTCTGTGTCTACTTTAACAACCTCAAGGTTTTGCATAGTTACGCGCTCAACGCCGTAGTGTCCAGGCATATGTTTGTTTTTAAATACGCGAGATGGTGTAGAGTTTGCACCCATAGAGCCGACTTCTCTATGAACAGGACCAGTACCGTGAGTCATTTTGAGTCTATGTTGATTCCAACGTTGAATTACGCCAGTAAATCCGCGACCGCGAGTAGTGCCTGTTACATCTACTTTATCACCCTCAGCAAAGATATCACATTTAATTTCTTGACCGAGAGCGTACTCACTTGCATTTTCAAATCTTAATTCTTTAACCATTCTATAGGTTTCTACGCCAGCTTTTTTGAAAGCGCCAGCATTTGCTTTGTTTACTCTTGATGCTTTTTGTTTTTGGTAAGCAACAACCACTGCGCTGTAACCGTCTTTTTCCATGTTCTTAATTTGAACAACTGGGCAAGGGCCAGCTTCAACTACTGTAACTGGAATAACCAAACCTTCAGGAGTGAAGACTTGAGTCATGCCAAGTTTCTTACCTAATATTGCTTTTTTCATTTTGTCTTTTCTCCTTTATTAAAGTTTGATTTTTATATCAACACCTGCAGGCAAGTCAATTTTCATAAGTGCGTCAACTGCCTTGGTAGATGGTGAATAAATATCGATAAGTCTTTTATGAGTTCTTGACTCAAATTGTTCACGACTGTCTTTGTATTTATATGGTGAACGAATTACGGTAACCACTTCTTTATCTGTAGGAAGTGGGATAGGTCCAGTCACTTTCGCGCCAAACTTTTCAGCTGTATCCACGATTCTTTTGCAAGCTTCGTCGATAAGTGCGTGTTCATAGGCCTTCAATTTTATTCTGATTTTTTGTGTTGCCATCTTTTAACCTCCTGTAATAGCAATGCCGACCCTTAATCTTTAGATAACTTACGGAAAACGACTCCGTGTGTATCTTGCTGTAGACATTTAAAAAATGTGATTAATTAGGTCGGTCGCTCGCGGTCTGAGCCTGCGAACTTGTCCACGCAAATTCTCTTTAATTGCCAGTAATTAAAGTAACCTTGCGCTTCAACCCATATTTCACAGCATGAATATTTTAACAAAATAAAACCCCATTGTCAAGGGTTTTATAAAGAAAAATTTATTTTTTTTAATTTATTTTTTGCGGCTGAAATAAGAGGTTTTAATCTGATTCGACAGCGCGCTTAAGCACGCCTCTCAGTTTGGCAATCACACCTGTCATTCTGAGCGGAGTGATAATAACTAAATTGAGATTTCTCCTCTGCACGTTTATGTGTCATTTCGACCAGAGTGAACGAATGTGAACGGCGTGGAGAAATCCCAAAAACGCTTCGGTCGAAATGACAAAATGTGGAATTTTCGTACTGAACAACATCTACAATTTTATTTTATATCATTTCCTTAAAATTAGTAAACAAATTCAATATATTTGACAAATTTAACTAAATAATTTATAATCTAGTCAAGGAGGGAATGGAATGAACAATTTAAAGAAACAAGCTCAGA
>CAOQRA010000004.1:7835-59214 GCA_948512295.1 uncultured Eubacteriales bacterium | reverse complement strand
AAGTAAATAAAAATATTGAAAATATTAAAATTGACATAAACAATGAAAACGAATAGCGTTAAATTGTTTTTAGTCGAAAAAGATAGAATGATAAATGACCAGTGCAACAAAAATACATCAATGGTTAAATAAAAATATCAACCTTTCAAGTTGATATTTTTTATTATGTTTTATTTCCCACAACAATTCTTATACTTTTTGCCACTTCCACAAGGACATGCATCATTTCGTCCAATTTTATCTGAAGCACGAACATCTGTCTTTTGCACTTGTGGCTTTTTCTTTTTGCTTTTTTCTTCTGGCGTTTCTTCTTTACCTGTGATTATCACTTTATATTGTGGTTGTGGAGGCGGAGGCGGAGCGGTGCGTTCTAATCTGTTATTAAGCAGCACATACACCGTCATTTCTTTAATTTGATAAATCATATTATCAAACATTTCATAGCCATCTTTTTTATAGGCAAGTACGGGGTCTTGATTGCCGAACCCACGTGAGAAAATTTCATTCTTCATAATTTGCATATCTTCAATATGGTTCATCCAATTGACATCAACCATACGAAGAAGTACAAATCTTTCAAGCCGAGCGAAATCAAAGTCCAATTCTTCCGCTTCTTTTTGACGCTGTGAAAGTCTTTCATTTACAATTTGAAGTACTTTCTCTTCAATATCATTCACATCGCAATTTTCCACAAACTTAGCATCCACTAAATTGCCGCCTCGCTCTAAAAGTCCCTTTTCAAGCTCTGAATTAAGTTTAGTAACATCCCACTCATAGTAAGGTTTATCATCGCTTATGCACTTTCGCACCACTTTTGATATAACTTCTGGAAACATACTTAATATCTGCTTATGCATTGGCGTACCGTCAAGCACGGCATTGCGCTGATCGTAAATAATTTCTCTCTGTTTATTAAGAACGTCATCAAAACGAATAACAGTTTTTCTTTGTGCAAAATGCTGCATTTCTATCTTACGCTGAGCCCCCTCAATCTGCCTAGCAAGCATTTTAAGCTGAATAGGAGTTGAATCATCAAAGCGGAACATTGTGGCAAGACGTTTCATTTTATCACCTGCGTAGATGCGGATAAGATCGTCTTCCATGGAAAGGAAGAAAACGCTTGAGCCTGGATCTCCTTGTCGTCCTGCACGTCCGCGAAGCTGATTGTCAATACGGCGCGACTCATGGCGCTCAGTGCCCACGATATGAAGTCCTCCTAAAGCGACCACCTCTTCTTTTTCTTTATCAGTCACCAGTTTATATTCATTATACAACTGAGTAAAACGTTGACGCGCTGCATTCAATCGTTCATCATCAACATGGTTAAAGGCGGTGGCGTACGAAATTTCTTCTTCCGTAAAGCCCTCTGATTTTAAGCGCTTTTTCGCCATAAATTCTGGATTGCCACCTAGAAGAATATCTGTTCCACGTCCTGCCATGTTGGTTGCAATAGTGACGGCACCTTTTCGACCCGCTTGAGCCACTATTTCACTTTCCATCTCATTGTTTTTGGCATTTAACACACTGTGCTTTATACCAGCGTGCTTTAGTGCTTTAGAGATAAGCTCACTTTTGTCGATATTGATGGTGCCGACAAGCACTGGTTGTCCGCTTTCGCTGCATGCTTTAATTTCTTCAATAATTGCGTCAATTTTACCCTTTTCTGTGACATAGACAATGTCTGGCTCATCACGACGTAAAGATGGTCTATTTGGAGGAATGGTTACAACGTCAAGATTGTAAATTGTTCTGAACTCACCCTCTTCTGTTTTAGCCGTACCTGTCATGCCCGACAACTTTTTGTACAATCTAAAATAATTTTGAAAGGTTATAGTTGCTAGTGTTTGGTTTTCATCTTTAATGTCCACCTTTTCTTTAGCTTCAATCGCTTGATGAAGTCCTGCACTAAATCTGCGCCCTGGCGTTAAACGTCCAGTGAACTCGTCGACAATGACAATCTCGCCATTTTTTACTACATAGTTTTGGTCGAGATGCATAATAAAGTTTGCGCGCAATGCGTTATTGATGTAGTGACTAATTTCCAAGTTTTCTATATCCGATAAGCTTTCAATTTTATAAAACTTTTCTGCTTTTTCTATTCCGCTTTCCGTAAGGTTTAATGCTTTTGTTTTTTCATCGACCTCGACATCGTCCTCTCTGGATATTGACTGCACAAATTTTTGTGCCATTTTATAGCCATCGCTTGATTTATTGCCACGGCCGCTGATGATAAGGGGCGTTCTCGCTTCATCAATCAAAATACTATCCACCTCGTCAACGATGGCAAAGATTTGACCACGTTGCACTCTTGCACTTGCGTCCGATGCCATATTGTCACGAAGATAATCAAAGCCGAGTTCGTTATTAGTACAATAAGTTATATCAGCTTCATATGCTTTTTTCTTTTCTTCTGGACTTTGACTGTTTAATGTCACGCCGACACTGAGTCCTAAAAATCTGTAAACTTTTCCCATCCATTCGGCGTCGCGCTTTGCAAGGTATTCATTGACAGTGACAATGTGCACGCCTTTTCCGTTCAAGGCATTAAGATAGGCTGGCAGGGTTGACATGAGCGTCTTACCCTCACCTGTAGCCATTTCTGCAATACGTCCTTGATGAAGTGCAATACCACCCAGAATTTGCACATAAAAATGACGCATGTTAAGCACCCTTGAAGCCGCCTCACGCATAACAGCAAAGGCTTCAGGTAGTAAGTCATTTAAAGACGCACCTGTTTTAATTCTATCTTTAAATTCTTGAGTGCAAGCTGCAAGCTGCTCGTTTGTAAAAGGCTTATATTTTTCTTCAAGAGCAATTACTTTATCTGCAATCTTTTTTAATTTTTTGATTTGTGTTTTATTTTCGCTAATAAAAAGTCCCATAAATTCTCCTATTCTTTGTATTTTACCAAAATTGCGAAAAAAGAGCAACATATTTTTTGAGTTTAGACTAACTTTTGAAGAATAACTCAATTATTACGTCAAAATTTGCTTTTTTTCTTATACTTTTCAATCATTATTAAAAAATCATATTGACTTTATACCTTTAAAATAGTAAAATAATAATATATCAATATAAGGAAAATATTATGGCTAATAACCCAAGTATCAAAAACAGCATAAGTACAGTTCTTGCAAAGGTTGGTGGAGTTTTTAAAGGTGTTTTTTCATTTGTCAGACAAAAAATTAAAGGGGTAAACTTTTCTAAAATGACTCTTGAAGATTTTTGCGATTATGCAAACAATCCTTATAATTTTGCAACTGCAAAACAATTGGCTAAAATACGTATGGAATCTACTGGTTTAGTTAAACAAGGGGTTTTTGATGAAAATCAATATGACATGTTAGGCAACACGGTTCCAGCTTTTGATGGTGACAAAAACAATGATGAAGAGGTTTTAACCTTTGTAAACGAGCATTTAGTAGAAAAAATGCTTTCTTGTGACAGCGAGGTTGCAAAGCGTACTGCCGAGTTTTTAACTTCTCAAACAAAAACGATTGCAAAGCTTATTGAAAAAGAGGGAAAAGACGTCAAACTCGTTGAACTTTTGGGCGGAAATATAGAGGCAGGCATGCTGATGCATGCGGTTAAACGCTTAGAATTTCTTCAAGCTAATATACATGAAATTGCAAACCCGACAACCATGGTCAAAGCCATTGAGCTTCAAACAGCGCTTAAACGAGAAGCCAAAGATGCACGAATCCGTTCGGCACAATTACGCGAGGTGGAAAATGCAATGGAGCAATATAATCAGTGCATAGAATCACTTGTGTCAAACAGCACCATATATAAAACGCTTAGTCTTAATAATGAAAATCTGCTAATTCGTGACGACATTCTTGACTCTGATATTGCCATCTGCCAAGATATTATAACCACACAAGCTTCTCTTTCAAAACTTTCTAATATTTGGATGGAAACCCCTTGGCTTAATAGCGTAAATTGCGACAATACTCAACCCTTTATTCAAAATGCCTTGAATGCACTTGCTGAAGCTAAAACTCATGCTTTCTATGATAAAAAGAACGGGCGTCTTATTGCTGATCCTACTTTTGAAGTTCCTTCCCCTTTCATGTTTGCCGATTTAATCGCTTCGCAAAATAAACATTTTGTATTATTCAAAAACAATATAAAAAATGCTGCCGAGTTTTCAAGTTATAAACCTTATGAAGCCGATGACGCAACTGGCGATGAAGAAATGGGCTTTATGCTTTTAACTAGGTCACAAGTTGCCTTTCTTGATAAACAATTTAAACAATGCGTACAAGCAGGAACTTTTAATGGAAACGGAGCGAAAAACTTTACCGATGCTGCCATTTCAACTAAATTTTCCTTTCTTAAACAAATACTAGAGCAAGTAAAAAATATAGACTGGAGTAATCAAGTCGAAGTAAATGCAGCAGAAAAAGCTTTTATAGGTATAACACAATTCCATGCTGACGACGAAGTTGTAACTCACATAATGAAGCAAGAATTTAGAGAGAATTTTGCAACTGCTTTAGCTTTAAGGACAATTACTGAAACTAAGAAATTACTTGAAAAAGACAAAAGCGCAAACCTTACAAAAATCAAAAAAAATCAAGCGCAAATTGAAAACGCACAATATCAATTTGCAAATGCTCAAAGCATGGCTTGTGCTTTGCAGCAAGAAATTGCAACTAAGGTTGAAAATGTTACCTCCTTTGAAGAGGACGAGCTTGACTATTTCGGAAAACGCACAGCGTTAGACAAAAACCAAAAAGGTCGCGCTTTGGATTATCATACACAAGAAATAGCTGACAAAAACGTGGAGGAAGTTTCTATAAATACAGACGAAACCATTTTACGCGGCTTACATGAAGCTATATCAGAAAACACCTTTAAACCTTACAATACTTGCGCAGATTTTGTAATTGCTACCAATGAGAAACTTGCCAATTTAAATTCAAGACGCATTTGGGAAAATCTTGCTGACGATGTTTATACTCGTGAATTAGATGAAATACTTTCTAAGCTTGAAACAAAATTCACTTCAAAGGATCCTCTGCTTGAAAAATTAAAGGCACACATAAAGACAATGCAAACATTAGTAGAGGTAGAAAATCACTATATAAAACTTGCACAGGAACACGCACAAGAGACAACTGAAAATATAGAAGAAGAGCCTCTTGAAGACATCTGGGATTAAAAAAAAGCTCCGCAAAATGCGAAGCTTTTTTATTTTTTTAATATTACAAATTTAATTTTAATACTGCCTACTCTTGACAATTATATATAGAAATGATATATTAATTATATATACATATACAATATGGAGGGAATATGGCAGTTTTAAAACCTGGACAAGTTGCAAATAAAGTTACAATTAAACGCAACGGTGAAGAAAGACAAGCTGATAGCGTTTTTACGATAACTGAAAAATTAGAGGGCTCAAATGATGCAACCCAAATTCTTATGAGTTTCGGTACAAAGCCTAACGATCAAGCCGCTACCCTTGCAAGTATAAAACGTCACAATACAAAGGGATATTTTTTACAACTTTCAAGCAAGGTTATTGAAGCTTTGCCAGACGATGTGCAAGAGATAATCGCTCCCTTACCAGGTCAAGACGGCGTTATCGCCATTCAAGAAAATGGCGCGCCTATTTCCATTGATCCAGCCTCTGGCGACGTAAAAACAACTATAAAGTCAAAAGACGGCAACGCTGAATATACAGTCACAATCAGTGCTGGTGGGATTAAGGTAGAATATGATGGAAATAGAGCCGTGTACGCAGCGGCAAGCAATGAAGTAATTCATACCTCCATGTCACAAGAAATGTTTCAAGATTGTTTGATGGAACCTGAAAAAACTATTGCTCAAATCAAAGGTTTGGAAATTGACAGAGCTAAACGTATAGACGCCACAAAAATTCCAATGTTTATGCTGTCCGCGTACATCACATCTGTGGATAAAAATAATGATGGACATTTTCATGAAGCCTTCCAAGAGATAAAACTTCCAGTCAAAGGTGAGCAAAACAGTATCTCAATAGCCATACTATCTCAGCCCACAACGACTGGTCGTGTAAACAGTCAATATTTATTAAAGACTCATGCGGCACAAGAACAATATGGAGATGAAAGTCAACAGCATGATGAAGTGCGACTTATTGACAGTTCCAGTTTTACAAGCACATTAATAACTTCAGTACATCTTCTAAACGACTCTCCTACAGATGGTACAGAAGAGGAAAATTCTACCCTTGTCGATCCTAAAATCGCATTTAATATGTCTGGCAGCAAAAAGGCTAGACTTGTAGAACTGCCTATGGACAAACAATCTCACAGCGTTGACAGGAAAATAGTGGGGGCTATTTCTCGCCTAGCAGAATTTGTAGGAAAAGCACGATTTCCAGAGCCTCCAGCCGATGTTAAAAAAGTTTCTCTCAATGCTGAAATGGGAGATGAGCAGTTATATAGCACACGTAAAGATGAATTAAGGGCTCAAAAGCTTTCTAACAAAAATTTGCATACAGGCGCCAAACTAGTAACCGAACTAGATGACATTGAAAGCACCCCAACTGAAGAGCCTCCTAGAGAAAGAGAGTTGCCTACGCCTCCTACCATAGAGCCTGTGGAACCCACTCCTCCCACTCCTCCTGATACTGAAATTCCGACTCCTCCACCGCCTCCTCCATCAGCCCCACCTGCACCGCGTGCCGCACGTGAACCTGCTGAAACAACTAAAACGCGCACAACCCCATTTATTCAAACCGCACTAAAGGAAATAGCGCGTGACAAAAACTTTAAACTAAAACCAGAATGGGGACAAGCAGCGCTTGTAATAGGAGTTGCAATCCTTTTACTTTCAGCCTTACTTGGTCCTATTGGCATTGTTATTGGCGGAGTTTTGGGTGCAACCATTGCCGTAGGAGGACTCGCATTTGCGATTAATGCTGAAAGCATGAACAACCCCTACATCAAAATGGAAAAATTCTTAATAGACCCCCTGCTAAAGCAAGAACGCGAGTTTGAAAATGAACAAGCACAATTTTGGGAAACTGAAGAAGAGCTTCACAAAGCAAACGAAGCATACGATGAGATGGTTACCGCTATGCAAGCTGAGGGAAATCCAGATATGGCAGCATGGCATCAATTCTTTAGAAATGAACTGGTACCAATCTTTGACAGCGAAGAATTACAAAACCTGTTTGCAGAGGATTCTCTTGAATTTAGGCAAGCTTTTATATCTGACCTAGTGCCTTACCATGAACTATTAAAAGAAATTGCACAAAAACGTGCTGCAGGCATTGATGCTTCCGCACTCGAGGCACAAGCAGAAGAGATGAAACGAGATATCACAATAAGGCAATTTGGCAGCGAGGCTTTTGGAAAAACAACACCTGAATTAGATGAATTTGGCAGAAAACTTGATGAGCTTGCAAATAGCGAAACTTTTGACAACGCAATTGTCGCAATGCGCAAACTCAACGAAGTGCAAGAAAGGAAAGAATCGCTCAAGGAAGAAATGGCAGACCAACTTCTTGAAGGCAGCGACAGACTACTTGAAAAAGTGCTTGCATCAAATGCACTTCCAGTTGACGAAAAAATTGAATTTGTACGTGAGAACGCAAATGTTATTGCAAGACGCCTTTGTTATCAAACGCAAACTGACATCGGGCTTGAAGAGCTTCTTTCCTCGCTGCCGAGTGAGGCTATTCAAGAAATCAACATGGCTGTATCTGAACTTAATCACTCGCGAAGCGACTTTGAAGTTGAAATACAGCAAAAACATGAAAGAGATTTAGATTCTAAAACATTAAACGGTCTTGTTTCTACACTTGAAAATGTAATGCAAGATGAGGCTTTGGGAACAGCCATTATCACGGATAAACAACTTAGCGAAAGAGTTGAAGGGTTATATCAAGCTCAAGCTGCTCAAAAAGTTAAAGATCATACTGCAGCATTAAATGCACTTAGTGAAATGACTGAAGACGACTCCACACATCACGACGTTGCAGATAAACTTGCAGCAGCTTTGGATGAGTCTCCCATCAACGCTGTCAAAAATGAATACACCGCAAGAGATACACTTCTTAAAAACAGTGGATTTTATAACGACATTGGCAGAGAGCTGTTATCCACTGAGTCACAAGTAACAAAAGCGACCGTTATCTCCACCTCTTTGCGTGACCAAATGGAACTGCGCCTTCGCGAAGCATTTAAAACTCAACGCGAGGCCGAAGGCAGCACTGAAGAGGAAATCCTCTCGGAAATGTCTGGAAAATCCATTTCTGAATTGCTGCAACCTCCGTTTGCATTTGCTGACGCTAAAAATCAGTCCTTACATCAAGCATACAACCATGATTTACATGCCGAAAGCTTAATCGCAAATGAACTTCATTTCACAGATATTGCAAACGTTATTAACACAGATCCTGAAGGCTCTAATTATGTAGAAACTCCTACTCTAGCTCAAGTGCAAGAAGTTGTCAATAAACACAAAGCTTTAAAAGCTTATCCGTACACAGAGCAAGAAGCGATTGTTAAAATTTGCCTCGCGTTAAAGCAAAAAGACGCAAATATAAGTGCAAATATTACGGATGATGCAACATATGTTGCCGAGTGGGAAAAGGATTCCTTAGAAAGAAAAGCACTTGACATGATATTGAGTGGTGAGTTTAAACTTGCACTTCAAGATCGTTGTATTACAGAAACTTATGCCAGCGCGCCAAGCATGCATTATGCAAAAGATGCTTTAAATTGGGCTATTGAAGGACGACAAAAAATAATCAAACAGATAGTCACTCCTAACGCAACCAATGCCAAAGTACAAAAAATGCTGCAGCAAGTTGTCACTGAGGCCGGTTCTTATTCGGAAATTCGTAGAGGCATAAAAAATGCGCTTAGTGAAGATGCCGCAAAAGAAGCTGGCGAGCAGCAACTTACCACCAATGAGAATGTGCCACTTGCGACTATTATCAATCCAAATGGTACTCCTATCACGACCGCAACGATTGAGGCTGCCAAGACACGCATAAGAGAGCATGACATAACAAGTCAAAGTATAATTGATGAAGAAAGAAAGAGGGTTACTCACACCCTAGGCCATGAAGAAACTCAAGAAATTTACAACGAAGTAAAAAACACCTTGAAAAAAGGCAAAGAGCTTGAAGATCTTTCATCTTTGACCGCGGCACCGCGCGATAAACACTCTGAAAAGATTGACAATATGGCTTCTAATTATCAGCTTATTGAACAACCTTACGCTGTCGATATTGCAACCAAGTTTGCAAATGCGATGAGCGAGCCTTTGGATGATGGTGGCGTGCACAGAATAGCTAAAATTCAAGAAGTTTTAAACGAAATGCAGCAGCAAATCGATGCAGGAAAAGGTAGACGTGCTTCCGCTGAAGCAAAGACAATGAGAAAACTTGCTCTTAAATACAGCTTTGAAATGCCTCAAGTTACAGAAGAGGGCTTTAACTGGTTAAATTATATGCAGCAAGTTTCAAAACATATTGAGGACACTACTCAAGCTGAATTTGACAGAGTTTATGAAGCTAAAAACGCAAGCAAGACTTCTGAACAGAAGAGTAAAAAGAAAACAGTTAAGCGTAAAAAACTTAAAAAGAATGCTCTGCGACTTCAAAGGGCTTTAGAGGTTGCCTTTGGCAACGCAACTGAGCGCGAAGAGGCACGTGTCGCTGCCGCTGAAACAGCCGTCGAAGAAGCGTCCAGCGCAGCAGAAACAATTGCATCTTCAGAAAGTACTACAGATGAGGAAGCAGGCGCTTAATTAATATTAACTGCAAAAGTGAAATTCTCACTTTGAAAGGCGGGGTTATCATCCCCGCCTTTGCTAGTAAATTTTACAAATTAAAAGGAAACAATTATGAAAATCGGAGTTGTAGGACTTCCCAATGTAGGGAAAAGTACACTTTTTAATGCTATAACAGAGGCTGGCGCAGAGAGTGCAAACTATCCTTTCTGCACCATTGAGCCTAATGTTGGAATAGTTGACGTACCCGACCCAAGACTTTCAGTCTTAGCTAAACTATATAATACTCAAAAGATTATTCCAGCGGCAATTGAATTTGTGGATATCGCAGGACTTGTAGCTGGTGCCAGCCATGGCGAGGGACTTGGAAATAAGTTTTTAAGCCATATTCGTGAAGTTGATGCTATTGTGCATGTGGTACGCTGTTTTGATAATGAAAATATTATACATGTCAGCGGCAACGTAGACCCTATCCGCGACATCGAAGTTATCAATTTGGAGCTTATGCTCGCCGACCTTGAAGTTGTCACAAAGAAATTGGAAAAAGACGGCAAACTGGCACGAAATGATAAGTCACTTGTTTCAAGTGTAGAGCTTTTGACAAAGATAAAAAATGCACTGGAAAACAATATCGAAGCGCGAGCTCTTGACTACACCGATGAGGAAAAAGAAATATTGAAAGGACTGCAGCTTTTATCTGCAAAGCCCGTAATCTATGTTACCAATATATCCGAGCGTTTTACTTTTACAGAAAAAGAACGCGTGGATAAAGTTCGCACTTTTGCAAAAGGCGATAAGGTAATTCCGCTATGCGCAAAAATTGAGGAAGAACTCATCTCACTTGCGCCAGATGAACGGCAACTTTTTAAAGAGGAACTTGGCATCACAGAAAGCGGATTAGAAAAACTTGTAGCCGCAAGTTACGACCTCTTGGGGCTGATGAGTTTTTTAACTGCAGGCGAAAAAGAAGTCCGTGCATGGACAATCAAAAAAGGCACAAAAGCGCCGCAAGCCGCAGGGAAAATTCATACAGATTTTGAAAAAGGTTTCATCAAAGCAGAAATAGTATCTTACGACGACTTAATTGAAGCTGGCAGTTTTTTAAAGGCAAAAGAAAAAGGAAAAGTACGTATAGAAGGCAAAGAGTACATCTTTCAAGATGGTGATGTCGTACTTTTTAGGTTTAATGTATGACAAAAAAAGAATTATTGCAAAAGTTGATAGTTGACAGCCCACTAACGCTCGCCTTTATAGGCGACAGCGTGCATACTCTTTATGTACGCGAAAAGTGTCTGGAAAAAATGGGTAAAATGGCAAACTATCACACGCTTGCATCTCGCTATTGCAAAGCGTCTTGCCAAGCAAAAGTGCTAGAGCGAATTAAGCCAAAACTCAACGAAGAGGAAACTGACATTGTGCGCCGCGCGAGAAATGCAAAGCCTAAGCATAAGGCCAAAAATGCAAGCGGCAGCGATTATCAAGAAGCGACGAGTTTTGAAGCACTTATTGGCTTTCTATACTTAAGCGAAAATGAAATAAGACTAAATGAAATTTTACAAACGTCTATAGAGGATTAAAAATATGTTTATTGAAGGTAAAAACGCAGTAAGACAGGCATTGGAGGCCGAACTTACAATTAATAAGCTTATGGTGGACAAAAATGTCGCCACTCATCGCGATGAAATTGTATCGCTGGCTCAAAAAAAGCGCGTTAAAATTGAATACCTACCCAAACCAGTTCTTGATAAAAAGTCACAGACTGGACATCATCAAGGGTTTATAGCGGAAGCCGTCGACTTTAAATACTGCGAAACGGCGGACATTTTGGCTCTTGCCAACGCTAAGGGCGAAATGCCTTTTGTCGTGCTGCTTGACGGCATTGAAGACCCGCACAATTTTGGTGCAATCATACGCTCCTGCGAATGCGCTGGCGTGCATGGGATTATAATTCCTAAAAACAGAGCATGTCAAGTCAATGAAACTGTCATACGTACTTCGACTGGAGCGATTACTAATATGCTTATTGCTAAAGTGACAAATCTCAAAAATGCCATCGACGAACTTAAAGAAAGCGGCGTATTTGTCATGGCTGCCGAACTTGGGGGCGAAAATATCTATAATAAAAATTTGAATATTCCTCTCGGCATCATCATCGGTAGTGAGGGGTTTGGCGTTAAACAATCGCTGCGCTCCTATGCCGACGAGGTGATAACCCTGCCCTTAAAAGGCAAAGTTAACTCCCTCAATGCAAGTGTCGCTTGTGGGATAGTAGTCTTTGAAATTTTAAGACAGAGGTTGAAATAAAGCACGAACAAATTGACAAATGTGTGGGAAATGTGATAAAGTGGTTTAAAATTGGCTAAAGGAGAAAAATGAGCGAAGAAAAGCTTGCGCTACTTGCACAAAACGGCGATGAAAGCGCAATGAACGAACTGCTAATCAAGTACAAAAGCGTAGCGGCTAAATTGGCACGCTCCTATTTTCTTGTCGGCGGCGACATGGAAGACATCGTTCAAGAAGGCATGATCGGGCTATATAAAGCAATAATCACTTTCCGCGAAAACAAACATGCAAGCTTTAAAACTTATGCTAACGTTTGTATCCGACATCAAATTCAATCGGCAATAAAAAAAGCAAGTAGTGAAAAAAATATGTTATTATCTTCCGCGCTGCCCATATGGGAACAAACTGCCGACGAAGACGATTACGATTCAAAACTTGAAATAATTATCCCCTCCGCCCTGCCAGAACCACTTACCAAAGTAATCGCAAGCGAAAACGTACAAGAACTTAAACAAAAGCTAAAAAAAACACTTTCGCCTATGGAGATAAAGGTGCTAAACTTGTATTTAAAAGGGTACACTTATAACGAAATTTCTGAAAAAGGCGACCTGCCTAAAAAGAGCATTGACAATGCCCTTTCACGCATAAAAAACAAACTCAGCTTTTTGAAAAAAGCCGAATAAGGAGAATTTATGAATTTAAACGAAATTGTTCCAGAAAATGAATTGGAAGAAGAAATAATTGCCGATTTAAAAGCAGGACGCTCAAAAGAAGTTATAACTCGCTGTCCTCCCGAGCCAAGTGGCTATTGGTATATTGGTCACGTTAAAGCTTGGACAATTAACTTTGAAACCGCGCAAAAATTTGGCGGCAAAACCTATCTACGCATGGACGACACCAATCCTACAAAGGAAGATGGTGAATTTGCAAACAGTTATATGTCCGACCTTGAATGGTTAGGCTTTAAACCGGAAAAGCTTGTTTATGCAAGTGAATCGTATTTTGATGAAATTTACAACATTGCAGAAAGAATGATATTAAACGGCGACGCGTACGTGTGTGACCTTTCAGCTGAAGAAGTTTCCCAAACTCGTGGAACATTAACCTCGCCTGGCACTGAAAGCCCTTATCGCAATCGTAGCCCTGAAGAAAATCTAAAACTTTTCCGCCAAATGCGAGATGGCGTTTTCCCAGATGGAAGCAAAACATTGCGAGCAAAAATAAATATGGCACATCCCAACATCAATATGCGGGATCCTGTAATGTACAAAATTGCAAGGCTTCATCACTATCGCGTTGGTGACAAGTGGTGTATTTGGCCACAATACGATTTTGTTCACCCTATGGAAGATTGTCTGGAAGGTACCACATATAGTTTATGCGATAAAGGCTTTCAAGACCACCGCCTAGTTTACGAATGGTTTGTAGAGCATGGATGGAGTAAGCCTTTTGCACCTAAACAACGTGAATTTAGTAGACTCACTATAGAAAATGTATTAACTGGAAAAAGATGGCTTAAGCAAGTTGTCAATGAGGGCTATGTAAACGGCTGGGATGATCCTCGTTTCCCAACACTTGTAGGACTTCGCCGTAGAGGCTATACGGCTAATGCATTAAAAGACTTTGTTCGCTCGGTTGGCTGGGGCAGCGCTATTGAAGTTACTGTTCCATATAGCGCCCTTGAATATTATGTGCGAAACGATCTTAACCAAATAGCGACCCGAGCAATGGTGGTTATGAACCCACTGAAAGTTGTGATTACAAACTATAATGGTTCAAGCGAAGATATAGAAATCGAAAACAATCCTAATGATGAAAATGCTGGAAAACACAAGGCAAAATTTGGCAGAGAGATTTTTATTGAGCAAGAAGATTTTAGCCTTAATCCACCACCTAAATACAATCGACTTACAGAGGGCGGAATTGTACGACTTAAAGGCGCGTACATTATACGTTGCAATAAAGTTATCTATGACAAAAATGGCGAAATCGACCACTTAGAGTGCGAATATATACCCGAAAGCAAAAGTGGCAATGACACAAGTAATATTAAATGCAAAGGTACAATACATTTTGTGAGTGCAGACAATTATTTCGAAATTACAGTTCGCGAAATTAAAAATCTTGTTAAGTCAGAATATACCGCGCCGTCAAAAGCTCTTGCCGACGGAGTCAAGATTCAAGAAATTTTAGAACCAAATTCACTAATTGAAAAAACAGCTTATGCAGAAAACTTTTTAAAAAATGCAAAGCCAGAAGATAAATTTCAATTTATGAGAATAGGCTATTATTGTATGGATAAAGACAGCACAAACGACAACTATATATTCAATAGCACAATTTCCTTAAAAGACGGCTTTAAAAAATAAAATAAAAAAGTGCAAATCGCACTTTTTTATTTTGTAAATTTTTTATTTTAGGCTAAAATATAAGTATGAGTTACGCGGTGATTTTTACAACTCTTGCAATTTGCCTTATAGTAGGCGCACTTTCGGCAGTTTTTGGATATAACAAGAACTTGCTGAGTTTTATTATGCGAATTTTATCCTCGCTGGCAATTTTAATTCTAGCACTGGTTTCCGCCAACCTTTCCGCTTCCTTTGGCGGCTATACAATCTTTATTACGATTGCAATCGCATTCTCAATTGCACAAGAAGCATTTATTCTTTCACGCAATCAAGACAGACAAAAGGCTGAAACTTTAGTTCTTGGTATTACAAACGCTTTATGTTTACTTTGCGTATTGGCAGCTGGCATAACACTCATTCAATTCAACCTCTTAGGGCTGGCCTTTGGCTTACTACTAGGCCTCGGTATAAGCTGTATCGTTGCTCTTGTGAAAAAACTTAGTCTTATTGAAACTTTAATGATTTGTATAAACCTGACACTCGGCTCGCTTATACTAGGTCAAACATTAGCGTTATTAATTGCTCATTTTGTTACAGCGATTAGCGTACTTTTCTTATTAGCATCATTAGTTAATCTATTTACACTCTTTTATTCTACTTTTGCGAAGGAAAATAAAACAACCTTTATTATAACTCAAGTAGCAAAACTAATATGCTTAACACTTTTAGCATTTTCAATATTCTTTATGGTATAAAGCGGAAAAATCCCGCTTTTTTAAATTATTTTGAAAATAACCTTGACAAATAAATAATTATTGCATATACTATAATAGTCGTAAGATATCGCGGGATGGAGCAGCTCGGAAGCTCGTCGGGCTCATAACCCGAAGGTCGTTGGTTCAAATCCAACTCCCGCAACCAAATATAAAAAACTCTATAGGCCTTATAAATAAAGGTTTATAGCGTTTTCTTTTTGATTCCAGTTAGACTAAAAATATACGCACTTATAGTCTAAAAATGCCAAAGTGTGCCAAATTCTAAAAGTATTGCAATATTCAAGCATTACGCAGCAAAGAAATTAAATACACTGATTTTTCTGCTTTAAAAATTTAATTTCATTTTTATTGACATGAATTTGAATTTATGTATAATATATATTAATCAAGGAGCGAAAATGGAAAGACTGATTAATAATAACAATAATTTGAACCATCGCACATAACATAGTGGGTTTCTTTTATTGTTTATAATCAAATTATATTCACCTTTTGGAAATCCAAAAGGTGTTTTTTATTTGGAGGAATGAATATGAATAAATGTAATGCCGTAGCGGGCGAAGCTGAATTTTGATTACAAAAAATACTTTAAGGAGATTAAAATGAAAATAAATAAAAAAAAGTATGTGAAATTATCCTACATAGATAAACAAAAATACATAAAGCTTATTAAAGATCGCTTTGAAAAAGAACTGGCAAAACAGCTTGGGCTTTTACGCGTGTCGGCGCCTCTTCTCGTTACGCAGCAATCTGGTTTGCAAGATGACTTAAGCGGTGTAGAGCGCAAAGTTGCTTTTGATTTATTGCAAGATGGTCAAGAGGTAGAAATCGTACAAAGCCTTGCTAAGTGGAAGAGGTTTGCACTAGGCAAATATGGATTCAAACCTCATACTGGACTTTACACTGATATGACCGCGATAAGACGGGACGATAATATGGACGAAACGCATTCCATATATGTCGACCAGTGGGATTGGGAAAAGATAATAACCCGCACAGAAAGAAATTTAGATTATCTAAAGAGCACAGTGACAAAAATTGTCAAGGCTATTTTAAATACAAGTACCTACTTAAATGGCAAGGGCTTTAATGGTGTACACATTTGTAATAAAGTATTTTTCATTACAAGTCAAGCGCTTTTAGATATGTATCCTGCGCTAAGTGCTAAGCAACGAGAATATGAAATTGTCAAAAAATACAAAACTGTATTCATTATGCAAATTGGCGACAATTTAAGCAATGGTCAGCCACATGACTTGCGTGCACCAGATTATGACGATTGGAGTTTAAATGGCGACCTGCTTTTCTATCACGAAGTTTTAGATATTGCACTCGAAATTTCTAGCATGGGGGTTCGCGTTGATAAAGACTCGTTACTATGCCAATTAAAAAAGTCTGGCAAGCAAGAAAGGCTGTCATACGCTTATCATAAATCTATTATTGTAAACGCGCTTCCTTTATGCATAGGAGGCGGAATTGGTCAAAGTCGGTTGTGCCAACTTTTACTTGGGCGAGCACATATTGGAGAAGTGCAAGCTTCGTATTGGGATGAAAGTACGTTGCGAACATGCAAAAAAAACAAAATTGAGCTGCTTTAACGATTGTTTTCACATTTATTTGTCAAAAATATTGCTATATGAGATTGCTTAAAAACGTCACACTTTATATCAGTGCGTTTATTCCTATGTACTTTTTAATTTTTGTCAAAGTCATCATTGATTTATTCAATGACAATATTTCATGGAACATTTTAAACACACTAAACATCGTAACGCTGCTGCTGCTTATTTTAAGTGGCGTTATAGGCCTTATAATAAATATTCATTGTAATAAAGATAACTCAAAAGAAATTATTATCATCAAAAAGCAGAATATAACAGACCAGCATTTTTTAGGATACTTTTCACTTTTTGTGTTTTTTGCCATCCCCTTAGATTTAAACTATATAAGCGGATATGCTGTTTATGTACTCATCCTTATCATGATTGGAATTGTTTATATAAATAACTCACTTTATTACATCAACCCATTTTTGAATATGTTAGGGTTTAACTTCTACGACATAGAATATAAAGAAAAAGGCAGCGATATGGTAAAAGAAGCCAAGTTTTTTTATAAAGGTAACTTAGAAATTGAGAATAAGTCCTATTTTGTAAAACTGAAAAACACAAACTTTTGTTTTATTGACAAAAATCATAAAAGCGAGGAATAATCCTCGCTATTACGTTGAATAAATTTAGGCTTGAGCCACTTGAGTAATGTTAAGCTTAATAGTTATAGCCTTGTATCCTACAGGCATAATAGTATAGTCTCTTGAATAAGAATCATTTTTATTTGAACCATACCCTACAGCATAGAACCCAAGCCATCCCTCATCTTTAACTTCTTCAGCGGTGAAACCATATTTAATAGTTGATCTAGCCTCTGAGCTCTCGGTCGCTGCATAATTGTTTACTTGTTCTGTAATAAAAAGTTTAGGTTTAACAACTTTGTTATTTGAAGTAAAGTCAAGTTTAAAAAGCGCCCTTGAATCATTAACAGTTACATCGTATTCGTTTGCTTTATTTGCAACCGCTGTAATTTCATTTGTAGAAATTTTACTAGCGTTACCCGCTTTAACATCAGCTTTTGCATTTGTAGAAATAATAAGGTCAAAATTTGTATTGCCATAGCTACATTTCATTCTGCCTTCGCTGTCACTCTTTAAGCTTAAGAAATAAGATGCAACGTATAGCTTGTTTTCTTCAACGTAGTATCTAGGAGCATTTACATTTTTGTCTAGCCCTACAGAAAGTTTGTATTCTTCCCCGTCATAAGCCTTGTTACCGATTTTAAAGCCTTTATCTTCCGCTTTAACATCGCCAACTAGAGTGTAGAAATTCTCCTTGTTTTCTTTAGACATACTAGCAAAAGTCCAATCAGTATCAAGCTTATTATATACATGCTCAGTCATGTAACTAATATCTTTATTTACTTCCTTAGACAAGTCGACAGCAGAATCACCACATCCCACAAGCATGGCTGGGACAGCAGCAACCATAGCACCTGCAAACGCAAAGCAAGCAATTTTCATAGATTTTTTCATAACAACCTCCTTCTATGTTATACCCGAGTATAGCATGGGGGGGGGGAGTTGTCAACCAAATTTGAGCAATTTTGACAAAAATTTAACAATTACGATTTTTATATACAAAAAGCCATTATTTATAACTTATTTTTCTAAACTTGCGCAAAAATTTAAGAAATTTTTATAAAAGATTTTGTCGATAGAGTGTTGCGAATAACCTTTTGATAGTAATGCTTTTTCAAGCCTAGCAAAATCAATATATCCCTTTATTCCTTGTGGATAATTATCAATCCCATAAAAATCTGTACCAAAGCCAAGATTATCACATCCCCATCGAGAAGTAAAATATTCTATACTGCTGATAATATCGTCTATAACAAATGGAGAACGCGTTCTTTTAAGTGCATCATCATAAAAGTATAGACCTATAAACCCGTCCGACTTAACAATCATATTTATTTGTTTATCAGTTAAATTTCTCTTATGTCGTCTTATGCCATAAAAGCCCGTGTGTGAGCAATATAGGTTTCGCCTCACAAGTTTTGTGACCTCAAAAAAGCTTTGTCGATTTAAATGTGCGGTGTCAAGCAATACATTTCTATCTATAAGTTGCGAAATGCATTTTCTTCCCCATTCTGTAAGCCCTCCCTGCGCCTTGCTGCCGCTTGCAAGCACGTTTTGCCCGTTCCATGTAAGCGAACACGAAAAAGGTTGCAAATATAATAAGTTGTCTAAGGCTTTTTTATTCTTTATCCACCACATATCCTCAATGTGAAGCAAATGACAGGTGTCTATGCTTCGAAGTTTTTGGGCGCGCACAGTTAAATCGCTTTGAATTTGTTTTTCCTCTTTTTTGGTGCTCCAATAGGAGGCGCAAATTAAAACATCTTTGCTTTTTAGTACATAGTTTTGTATTTCATCAATAGGAAGCTGCGACAAGTAGTCGTTATGAGTATCGCATAATTTTATCATAATATAAATAGATATGAAACTATATATAAAAATGATAAAAACGCTCGCACGAATGCGAGCGTTTTATATATTCTATTTTCTTCTTTTGAAATACTCTACAAATGTGAACACCCAAGCAATTACAAGTACAAAACCTAAAATCATGTTTACAATAACTGCCCAGTCAGCACCCGCAGATATATTTGCTCCCTCAACGCCAACTTGCTTAGAATATTCAGAAGCCACATAAATTAAGCTTGCGATTGTAGTTATAAAAATTACAACGATTGAAATAAATTTCAAGATAGAAACTGCTTTTACAGCCATATTATTTTTTATAATTTTAAAATCGGCTAAAAGTGAAACTAAAGCAGAAAGCATTAAAATTCCAGCAAAGATGCAAGTAAGAAGCAGGCAAACAGCATTGAAAGTTGCAGCGTCATTGCCTTCAAAATTGATAAGGTCGAAGCCGCTGGCTAATGATCCTTGGGTTGATTGTCCTAAAATACTTACATTTCCTACTACATAACTTTGTGACATAAAAACGTACAATAATATAGGACAAATTAACATAATTACATCAATTATAATTTTCTTTAAATTTTTCATTATTTCTTATCTCCTTTTTTATCTTGCTTTTTAGGCTCTTTCAAGCTTTCTGCAATGCTTGTAAAAAGTCCGGCTACATTTTGAATATCACTTGGTACAATAATCTTAGTTGACTGCCCTTGTGCCAAGGCTTTCAAGGCTTCAAAGCCTTGCATAGTAATATAGGCCGCGTTCGGATTTGCTTTATTGATAAGATTAATAGCTTCGCTTTCACCTTTTGCAGTTGCAATCAAAGCCTCTCTTTCAGCCTCGGCTGCCAGAATTTTAGCCTGCTTATCAGCTTCAGCTTGCAGAATTTGTGCTTGTTTTTGTCCCTCTGCAACAAGAATCGAAGACTTCTTTTCGCCCTCAGCACGCAAGATTTGTTCACGACGTTCACGCTCGGCACGCATTTGCTTTTCCATCGCCTCTTGTATATCATGAGGAGGAAGAATATTTTTAAGTTCTACACGATTGATTTTAATTCCCCATGGATCAGTTGCCTCATCTAGGATTACTCGCATTTTTGTGTTTACTGTGTCACGTGAAGTTAGGGTTTCATCTAGTTCAAGTTCTCCCACAATGTTTCTTAGTGTGGTGGCTGTTAAATTTTCAATCGCTTTGATAGGGCTATCTACACCATAAGAGAATAGTTTTGCATCGGTGATTTGAAAATATACAACGGTATCAATTTGCATAGTTACATTATCTTTAGTAATCACTGGTTGTGGTTTAAAGTCTGCCACAATCTCCTTAAGTGAAATAGGCTTGCTTGACCTATCAAAGAAAGGGATAATCAAGTGAATTCCAGTATCGAGCGTTTTGCAATATTTACCCAGTCTTTCTATGACCACAGCATTTGCTTGACGCACAATTCTGATAGAGCACGCCAGTGCAACTATAATTAAAACTCCAAAAACTATTAAAACAATTCCCCAAGCTGGCATAATTTAATCCTCCTTATTAACTTGTTTAACCACAAGTTTATTTCCATCAATCTCTACAATTTTAACAATTTCATTTTTTTCTAGTTTTTCATCGTTTTGAGCTTTAACGCTCCAAACCACACCATTTATTTTTAAACTGCCCAAGGTTTCAAAGTCGCAGCCTGTCAAAAGTCTGCACTCTTTGCCAATGAGAGCCTCAGTGTTAGTTCTCGTATTAGCATTCCTCAAAAGATACTTTTTGGCAAGCGGCCGCAAAGCAAAAATGAACACGCAAGTTAGCACTACAAATATTGCAACTTGAATTGCCCAATGGATGCCTCCGATGGCGGACAAAATAAAGGGCAATGCGGCACCAGCGGTAAACCAAATAGAAGTCATATCCATTGTGATAAACTCTATGACTGCGCTGACAACAATAATTCCGAGCCAAACCCAAAACATAAAGTCCATGTCTGCCTCCTTTTTCTCTACATTTTAATTATATTCCTTATATAAAATTATGTCAACAAAATATTAAACTTTTTCATTTTGATATATTTGACAATATGGACAAAACAATGTTAATATATATTATAAAAACTTTGAATATGGAGGTGGATATGAAAAAAGTTTTTAAAGGTTTGTTAGCGGGAGCATTAGTTTTGCCATGCGCATTTGCATTCGTAGGTTGCGGCGACAATAACGTACATGTAGATGTGTCTGGCAATTACAGCAAAGTGGATGCCACAGAAGCAAAGACAGAGATAGAAAACTATGGTATTTCTTTTGAGGGCTCGGGATTAAGATACACAAGCGTTTCTGATGTTAAAGTAGAAGTTTCTTCGTTAGGTTCTTTCAGTACAAAAGCAACCTCAAATGTCTGGGTTGTGTTTGACGAACAAAACAATGTAACCTATAAAGTTGAAATAAACATGAATGGTGATGGCGCAGCAATGGGCATCGCTGACACTAAAATCAACTTAAATATGACAGCATATATGACAAATAATACTATCTATTGTGAATATAATGGTCAAAAGCTGGCACACACATTAGGCTCTCCAGTAGAAACTGAAGACGAATTGCTTGAAAACATACTTAATAGCATTTCTTCAAATGTAGAAATGACTAATTTTATGCCTCAGTTCATTCAGTACCTGTCAGACAGTGGCGCAGAAGTTAAAAAGGCAGAAAATGGCACAACTGTGAAGTATCAAATCACAACTAGTGAGCAAGCTGGAATGAACGTGGATATGTATCTTGTAGTAAAAGATGGCAATTTCGCAGGCTTTAAGACAGAGACTGTTATGACTCAATCAACTCAAGGCATGACTATGACTATGAACGCAACTGCAGATATGGAAAACTACACTGGAAACATCACTCTACCTGACCTTTCTTCTTACACCCAAATATAAAACAAAAAAACGGCATAAGCCGTTTTTTTGTTAAAACAGTGCGGACAAAAGTCGCATGATGGCTTGCAAAAATTTTGTAAGCCATTTTTTCTTTTTAAAATAATCCAAATTAACTTCGTCACATTTTTTTAAATCTTTATTAAATGTTTCGGTATACTCGCTATTCATTGTTTCTGAGAAAATGATGGCAGTATCCTCAAAATTTAAACCGAAAGATCGATTATCAGTATTGCAAGTGCCAATGGAAAGTTTGTTATCGTCTATAATGATAGTTTTGCTGTGCAAAAAGCCTTTATATAAATAAATTTTAATGCCAAGCTCTGCCATTTCTTTTAAATAGGATAATGTAACAAGATATACCGATTTTTTATCGGGCACTTTTGGCACCATAATGCGTACATCCACTCCACTTTTTACAGCCACTCTAAGAGCGCTTATAAAAGTATCATCCGGCACAAAATATGGGGTTTGTAGATAAACTTTTTTTCTGGCATTAGTTATCAGTTTAACAAACACCTCTTTAATTTTCTGCACGCCAGAATCAGGGCCAGAGGATATTACTTGCACCATATCGTCGCCACAAATTTTTGGCGATGGGAAAGTGCCATTTTCAAGATAAATCATTGGCGGCGTATTGTCTTTTTTACAATAACGCCAGTCATCTAAAAATATGTTTTGAAGTGGATATGCTCCGCTTCCCTCAATTCTAACAGAAGTGTCCCGCCAAGGCGTCAGTCTTTTATGTTTTCCCATATGGTCGTCGCGAATGTTTATACCGCCCGTGTACGCTGTTAAGCCATCAATGACAACTATCTTTCTGTGGTTTCTGTAGTTAAGCTTTAAGTTAATCATTCGAAAATGCATGAACGGTGGAAAAAACTCCGCAACTTGACCACCAGCCTTGGCAAGCTTTTTGAAGAATCTTCGTGGAGCGTGACGAGATCCTACCGAGTCATAAATCAATTTGACATCTACTCCCTCTCGTGCTTTTTTGCAAAGTAGGTCCATAACCTCTTTTCCTGTAGCATCATTTTCAAAAATGTAATATTCAATGTGAATTTGATATTTAGCATTTTTAATATCTTTTTTAAGGTCGGCAAGTTTATCTTTGCCCCAGTTATAAATTTTAATTTTATTACCTGGACAAGGATAGCTGCCATAGTTATAACATAAGGTGACAATCTCCATATCGTCAAGCGTCAATGCGCTTTGCTTAGCTTGTTCTAAGGTTTGAATGCCATCTATATTTTTAATAATATCATGCTCGGAAATCGCTTTATTTTTAATCATTCGACGTGTTCTAATGGAAAGTCCACTTCCAAATATCACATAAAGCACAAAGCCAATCACTGGTAGAAAAGTCAAAACCGTAAGCCATGAAATAATAGTTTGCGGTTTTTTCTTTTCTAGGAAAATCATAACTAGCATGAGCGCGAAGTTTTCACAAGCGATAACTGTGATTAAAATTGTAAACCAGTTCATGTATCAGGCTCCTTGCGTGGACGAAGTTTTATAGCCTAATTTTATAAGTATTTCTTCATCACTAAGGGCGCCTAAATACTCACTCAAGTTCTCAGTTATTTTTATCGAGCTTCCGCTTATTTGCAGACCTTCATTGATTATTTCCGTATAATAGTCAGTAGTATTGCTGCTAACTAAAACTCCCTCATTTAAATTGTCAACTTTGACATTCTCTTTTAAATATTTAAGCTGTCCATTAGAAGTTACTTTATAAATTGTTGTCGTCGTTCTAGAGCCTGATTCCACATTCCCATTTTCAACTTTTTTGTATATTTCAGTTTCAGCCACTTGATAACTTTGCCATTTATAATCTATAGTTCTAAGCCCCGTCCTCTGCAAGTTTATTTCGCTTGCTAAGATCTCCTCGTCAGCAAAGTTTACATTAGAATCAAGTTTAAATATCACTGTTGCAAGAAGTTTGTCGTATGAAGATTTTTCACTGAACTGTCCACCTAAGCCAGACGCTTTACAATATACTGCAACTGAAATGAAATGGTTTTCAAGATTATATATAGGAGTTGTGGTAATTACACCATTTTCACTAATTGTAGCCGCACCCGATGAAGTAGAGTCAGTAAGCACAAAGTAAATAGAGTTTTGCGCAAAATCTGATGTATAAGGTGAAACAGCAAAGCCGCCACCGCTATTGTTTTCACGCAAGTTAAGCGTCATACCATCCGTCCATCCCATTTGTGGAATTGTATAAATGTAAGGGTCTTGCGCGTTTCCTGTGCCGCTACGGAAATATTTATCCACCAGTTTATATTGCTGATAGTTTGTAGACATTGAATAGAAATTATTAGTCACTTGATAGGTCACTGGCATGATATAAGTATACGTACTGCCATTGTAAGAATATTTTGTCATATAATACTTTGTTACATTAATTGGTCCGTTTGAAAGTTCTTGCGAGGTTGGCACATTGATTTTATCGGTAGTAATCGAAGTAATTGTGATATCTTTTTGTGCGACCGTTGAATAAACAACTTCACCAGCCTCATTTGTAACTGCATTTCCTTGCTCATCTTTATTAGGCTTCATATAACATATATCTACGCCGCCATATCGTATTAAATAACCACTATAAACGTTGTCTAACGGTTTGTCATTTTCATTTGTGACAGAGATTGTAAATCCCTCACCAGCGTTTACAATTCTTTTAAGTTGCTGTGAAATAGAAACATATTGCGTTTTCGTGTAACCCCGTGTATTATTCGAGATTGTTTCGGTGTAAGATTTTTCTTGTCCGTCAGTGATAGTCAACTGAATTGAGCTATAAGCTGGAAGTGAAACTTCTAAAGTGTCATTGTAATATGTGACTGCCTCAGCAGAAATTTCATTACCTGCACTATCTCTCGATTGAATATAATCTTTTAATTTATATTCTTCGCCATCTCTTACAGCATTATTGTCGTTAGGAATGAATTTTATATTTCTGTTAACTGTCATAGTTACTGGTACATTATAAACTTCTTTTTCATCGCTACTTGCGCTGTAGGTAAGTTCTACCATCATAACTACACGTACTGAATCCGCGGTGCCGTAAACCCAGCCTGGAAGTTTTGGCATTTTATAATGGTCTCCGCTTGCCGCGCGGAAAGCTTTAGTTTCGCCTTTAGCGTTCATGAAGATTGTACTTTCTTCAGATTCGCCCGCTCTAATTTCGCTAGGCGTTTTTCCCTCTCTAGTTGCAAGAGAAATTCCCTTGCCTAATGTAAATTGTGCGATTTCTTCTTCATTATAAAGCCATTTAAGTTTTGTAACTTTTGTGTTTTCAAAGTCTGAAGCTTCAAGATATTTTTTGTCGCTTTCCTCTTTGAATTTATTGTAATCCCAATCTCCATTGCTAGCCTTTAAGGAGTCCAAAGCGGTATTAAAGCCCCAAGCATTTATATTGATTAAATTTAACATGCTGAAATCTGGAGTTGAACGATTACGCTCTGTTTCAGGAACAATATCAAATTTATCCCCGCGCGCTTCAAGCGAAAGCACTTCGTATACAACGCCTATATCAAAGGCTGCATCCTCAGTCACTTGGAACGCCATGCTTTCATCAGCTTTTGGCAATTCCTCGCCAGACTGCAATACGAAATATACTTCAAAAGTATACCCATAATTGTCTTTTGCCACGAGTCGATAGTATTGCGAACCAAACACTACGCGCCCCACATTAGCTATTTGCAATTGAGATAAATCGCCAGAAGGTTTCCATACAGCGTCTTGATATTGGGTTTCTTCTGTGTTTTCAGCCGTGCTGAGGTTTTGCCAAGAGTCTGGCACCTGCCAGCCCGCATCAACTAATTTGTTCTTTAGCTTGTAATTCAAGTTGATTGGAACATTGTATGAAATGGTGCCTATAGTTTTATTAGGCGTAATTGAATAAGTGAAGCCGCTTGCTGCAACATTAGGTCTGTTTTCAAGCTGGGTATGAACTACTGAAACAATATTGTTTTTGCTAGGCACGCCCGCTATATTTACGTTATAAGTGTCGCTCTCTGGTGAATATGGATATGGGTTAGTTCTATTAGCTATTATTCCTGTCGCCTCATCTTCATCCACCGCGCCTGTATTCCCATAACTGATTTCATAATCAGGGAGAACCTTATATACTAAAGGAAATTCTTTAGTGTAATTATTTTGTCCGATAGAAGCTGTATAAATCAATTTTAGAAGTACGAAATTTCCTTTATTGCTTGCGCCGTGTCCAAGTATGCGCCAATCGAGAACGTGTGTTTTTGTCAATTCGTCATACTGTGGAGAAATACTTAAATAGGTGTAACTTTCGCTTGCTTTATTGTTGGTGATTTCCGCATTGTATTCTTGGATATATTTCTCCTGATATTCTTCTGGCACATCTGTAACAACTTCTAAACTTAAGACTGCGTTATCGTTATCCAGTTCGCTACGTTCTAACTTGCGACCAGAACTTGGATGATGAAGTTTGTTAGTTTCAATTACGGAAGAGACTAACTGATTTGCATAAACCTCTGTGTAAGTTGTAACATTGTTAAACTCGCTGCCTATGTCGATGTCAATATCCACAGTGTAATTGTAAACTAAAGTAAATTCATAAATAGGCATTGTTTGACCATTGTCAAGATTATATTTGAAGTCTTTCAAGCTTGCAACTTTTTGAATGTCACTCGCTGTCTGCACTGTTTTGTAGTCTGCAAGCACATGACAAGAAACGACCTCTTCTGGATTACCGAAATAGGAATTAAAGGTTAGCTTTGACTTTTTAGCTGCTGTCACTTCTTCACTTTGGTTGTCATTTTCCTCTAACTCGGTTGTTTGAGTATTTGAATCCTCAAGGCTTGACATGTCATCACTTAAATACTCGTAGTCTATTTTATACCCCATGTAGTACATCATTGCTCGCGAGGTCAAACTTGGAGCGGTCGCGTACAGTCCCTCGGTTTTGACCGCTTTATCTGCATTAAACACATAAGTGCCGTCAGTGCCAGTTGTAAAGTTTGTTGAATTGATAACATACGTTCCTAAATATTGATATTCAGTCCACGCCGTTCCAAGCTCAACATATTTCGTCTTGCCGCAATCATCACTTGTTAAATATAGGTCTTTAAAGTGATATTGTTCAGCGTCCGCTGGTGCACTTTCTGTCTTTTCAAACACTACGCGATAATTTGCGCCTATAAGGCTGCCTATTGAATTGCTGTCATTGAGAGTAAACTTTATTACACGGTTGTCTATAAAGATGTTTGCTCCGTCCGCGCTTGCCATTTCATTTACATAATAAGTTTCAACTTTATTCTCACCCTTAGAATTTGCATGAGCAATATCTAAAGACAATATGCTTTTTTCAAGTTGAACTTTATATCGTGCAAGCACGCCGTTGCATTCAATTCTGATAACTACATAACTTGTAGTTCCATTATCTTCATAAGAGTTTGTTCCGTTTTCACTTTTAATACGCCTACCGATACGGAAAGACAACTGCTTACTCATGTCAATTTGATCATTGCCATACTCAGTTGAAAGAAGAATGTCATCTTGTTCTACAGAGATATTTTGCATTTCATCTATATAAGCAGTAAATTCATCACTCCAATTCTCATTGTTTGCACCTTCAACTTTAGAAATAACCACGCGCGATTGTTGCTTGGAAAGCGTTGGAGCTGAAGTAAAGAATTTGTTTGCTATAAAGTTTGTGTTTTTAGCCGCCTCCATTTCGCCTGCAGCAAAGGTGACGCCATCACGCAAATATTCAATAGACTCATTATACTGCGCATTTGGGTTTGGATAATTTAATTGAATTTTAGTATTAGGAGCAAGATTAAATGTGTAAACAACTTCAAAGGTTTGATAGCATTGCAAGTTGGCTAAGTCTGTTTTGTTTTCCCCTTCCGCGCTGTAAGCAGTCCTTGAAAGTCCAATGGTAATAAGTACGCTTATACTTAGGTTGTCTGGCACATTGTGAGTAACTATTCCAAGCGAATTATGCCAAGTTGATTGAGGAGTAAAATATGCTCCGCTGGAGGTTGCCGCTTGCCATTTGTAATAAAGGTTTAAATTAGTGGAAGTAGGTGCTAAATCTGAAATATTGATATCGGTGTATAAAGGAAGTGTTTTGTTATCTCCACCAATGGCATTGCCTGCAATATATTTGGTAGCATCTGTAAGATTTTCAGGCGTGCTGTTAATATTTTCTTTATTTTCTGGGTTCTCATGCTCTTTATCCACCCTTTTTAAGTTGGCTTTAACCTTGATTGTGAAATCAAAAGTATAAGTTCTGTTTTTATTGTCCGCTCTAGTGCCTGACTCTGAATTTGAAGTAAATTCAATAGTAGCTGTAAATATCACATCAAAATCTTGTGTTGAAGACATGATATTAAGTCCCGGATTTAAAGCATTGTCAATATTTAAACTGTAAATTTTTTCTTCGCCCTCTAGCAAGGTTTCATTAAGTCCAAACAAACTTTTTGCTAGTTTAATTTGGTCCATAGTTAAGTCTTGTGACTTAAGGTTGATAGCTGTAAATTGATAGTCAGTGGTTTGATTTCCACCTAAGCTGACTCTCTCAATATATTCACCTAGACTTGTATTAACACCCGCATTAGTTGTAATCTCTTTGCCATCGCCAGATTTAAACTCTACTTGTGCACTTGCTTGGAAAACAATTGTAAGTGTGCCCAAATAGCCATATTCAGTGTAAAAATCTATATATACATTTCCGTCTTTTGAAACGTAAGCTGGCCTTGTGATAGTCAGATTCGCATTATCTCTATTATAAGAAATTATACTATTTAATTCGTTTTCTGGATTAAGGTTTATGCCCTCAAAGATTTCTTCTCCGCTGTCAACTCTTGCATGAGCTTGAAGCACGCCGTACACTATTCCCTCATGACCACTTGAGCCTGAAGACACTACTGAATTTAAATAAACTTTCATCTGTTTAGTTTCGACTTGGTTTGCCTCATCCACTTCGCCTTCGCCAGCCGCAAAAGTAATGCTTGCATTATTTTTATTATTGACGTCAATGTTTACATTATCGCCCACATATGAAAGTGAATATTTAACATTAGAGTTCAGCACAAAAACATACTCGATTTCTCCGCCTACAATGCTTTGAGTTTTTTCCTGTCCGCCGTCATAAACGCGGGCAATTCTCAGCTCCATTGTATAGCTTTCTTTAGGAGTAATTTTTATATTATCATTATCAAAAGTAATTTCCACTTTGTCTTGATATTCTTTTACCTCTTCTCCATTAATAATTACCTTATTTATTTTATATGAATAGCCAAGCTGGGAATTATTAGGAGTTTTTACATTAAATCTGTATTCTCCATTATGAAGAGTTTTAACACTAAATTGCTCTGCAAGGTTAATGCCATTTGCACCACCTACAGTTTGACCTACTTGAGAGGATATTTCCTCACGGCCCCCGTTATATGGATAAATTGGCGAGTACACTTGCGTGTCAGCCTTAACTTTTAATAAGTAGTAAAAGGTTTGAGTGGTAGGGCCATTTGATATGTCGCAACGCAAAGCTAGATAGGCATCAGTTATTTTGTCTGATAGATGATTTATTGTTAATTCCCAAATGTTAAACTCGTTCACTTCAAGCTTATACTTGAGGTCTCTGTAATAGCCTGTAGTAGTAGATATCACAGATATTTCAGTTGTAAATTTGCTGTTATTTTTAGTGTTTGGGTAAATAAAACCAAAGTCACCATCATTGATTTCACCTGTAGGGAAAGCAATGCTATAAGTTTTTCCGGCGTCTACTTCTTGATAGACGTTTTGTGAAAGCAACGTGTCCTCTTTGGAAGCAGCGCTATCGCAGATAGTAATTGCATTTTGCAGGTTGTTATAAAGCGAATCTTCATATTTCACGAAATCCATACCAATGCTGGATACAATGATAGGAACTAGCATTCTTGCATACGTTTTATCTTGTTGTCTTATTTCAACTATGAGATAGATATTGTCTTGATTTAAGCCAAGTAAAATGCTGTTAAGGCTTGAAAAGCTTATATAGTTCCCATCCTGAGTTTGTATGACTTCATAATGGCTAACTCCTCCTGCTTGAGGGAAAGTAATTCCATTTTCAGTATAGGAAGATAATATTTGAAGTTTATAGGCATTTAATTCTGACGAGTATCTCCACTGGTCAGAAGTTACAAGTAAGTAATTGACATCGCCCACTTTTTCAACCTTGGCTGGAATTTGACTTCTAGTTGAGTCTTCGAAATATAGATTTTTTGAAATTTCATTTAAAGAGAACTCTTCGCCTAGGTTATAGAAAACTTCAACTTCACCCAGTGCAAACTCGCCGCCTCCTTGAGGGCAGATGCTTACTGCAATTTTTTCTGTAAGATACGACTGGTTATATCTAAAGAATGGGAAGTTTGAATTATTTATAGCAAGTACATTATTGTTTTGAGTGAGAGCGGACCTTTCAGTAAACTTGTATTTTAAAGTGATGTTTGGGATTGAATCATCCGAATCTATACGTGAAACTTTAATAATGTTATTTAGATTTCTTGAAGCTTCGTCATTAGACAATACATTGACAGGATTGCTTGCTGAAATGACAGCATTATTTAGCTTACCTATTTGAATACGCACGTTACGTTTAACATTGAAAAGAATTGTAAAAGAAAGAGCGTTCGTGTTTTCAATTCCATCAACTAGGACTTTTACATTATATTTTCTTGAATCGTCATTCCAAAAATCATCAAAGACAAATTGACCATAATCATTTATTTGACCTATTGAATCTGTAGGCTTTGAGGATGACTCTACTAAATAGTAAACATCATTATTGCTGCTTGGAACAATATATTGCCCGTTGAAAGTCCTAAAAAATTCATCGCTGCTTGTTTGAGGAGGTTCTTTGTCAACATAAATAATGCTTCCGCCGCCTATTGTTTTTGGAGTAGCCGCATAAGCATCCATGCTGCTAGGCATATTACTTAGAGAAATATTTTTTTGAATACGTAAATTAAAGCCTATTGCAATCACACCTGTGTTAGCATTGTCATAAATATTGAAATTCAATACTTGATCAACTGCAAAATTATGCAAAATAGTTATTTCAGTTATTGCAGTTTGTTGAAGATAAGTTCTTATATCAGAAGCAGTGTTAAAGCCTTCGGTTCTCGTATTAAGAATAAGCATGCCATCATTTCCAAATAAGGAAAGAAGTGAATTATCATTCATGGCAATAAATTGTGAAGTGAAGAAGAAATTATAGTTAACATTGCTGTAAATTATTGTAGCCTCTTGGTCAAGATAAAGGTCTATTAAGCTTTTAAGTTCAATTTTAGCATCCTTTTTTGCATTTTTGACTACGGAAACTACACTTGTATTTAAAGAGTCATCGCTATTTTTATTAAGTTGTAAATCTTTACCACCTATGGTTTGAGAAGCATCCTTTTTAATCGCCATTATGCCTTGCGACTTAACTTTAAACGTTAAAACATGTGTTTCGTCTTTAACTCCTTGACATGCAACCCACAATTTAGCTTCGCCGTCACTTCCAAAAGAGAAAGATTGTCTGTCTTGGCTTATAACAATGACATTTGGGTTATCTGTGACAAAAGTCCAACCCTGATTAAATTTTGGAATGCTTAAGTTATCATGCTGATCTTTGATTACAATGTTAAAAAGCGCGTTAAACTTTATGGCTGAATCTAATTCAACGGCCGCACCTGTAACTTGATGATATAAAATGCTGATGTTAGAACTGCCCTCCGCGCTCAATTTTTGAGTGACTATTACATCAAGCTCGAAGTCTATGTCTGCATTCAAAGTTATGTCTTTAACTTTAGGCGAGTAAAGAATGATTTGTGAGGTTGATATGTTAAAATCCCAAGAAAGCTTTGATGCGTCATCATAAAGCACAACGCGGTTTACAAGCATATTGTCATTAAGATTGAGGGAGTCATTTACTTTGAGATTAAATCTAACGATTAAAGAATCAATATCGTCAAGACTGTAATCAAAAGTAAAATATGAGGTAATATCTTCATTTAAAGCGTTAAACACTTTTAAGTGAATTTGAGAATTTACAAGTTGTTCTGTAAATACTTCTACCGAATCATCTTTAATTTCGAAAGCAAGTTTTACAAGCTGATCTGAACCTTCATAAATGTATACTGGTTTGTCTTCCTGTCCCGCATCAACCACGACATCTTTTACAGACCCTTGATAAAGAGATTTGCTCACATTAACTTTTACGCTGTCTAAAGTTATTTGTGCAATTTTGTACAAACCATTTTCGTCGTAGATAAATCTGCCTTGACTATCCGTTTGAACGGTTGCAAAATATATTTCAAACTCGCCAGTGCTAATAACCGTCAATTCAGAAGCTGAAAGTGCGTAAAGCTTAAGCGTTCTTATATCAATGGTATAATTGCCCGACCTTGCCGCGTTGTAATAACTTCCTAAAACGCTGTCTGGGTCGTCAGTTGATTTATCAAAGCATGCAAAGTAAATTCCGCTTTGGTAAATATTGTCTTCTGGTACATTCGCTTTGCCATCAAGACTTATAGTAGACGGCAAAATTGTGCTTCCATTAAACTCCAAAGACATTTCTATGTCGGAGCTATCGTTCCAGCTTAAATCCTCTTCAGAATGCACCATACTGTTAAGATAAACTACCGCCGTCTGCTCTACTTCATCTTTCGCAAATATATTATAACCACTTTCACTAGCTGTATCCTCTTCCAAAAGCACCACTTTAATTTGGAAATTAAAGCTGCCATTAGTATAAAATTCCCAATAAGGATTGCTTGCTGCCGCATTTGGCAGTATGTAGTCTTTTCCGTCTATTCTAACAACGTTGCCGCCCGAGATAACCATTTGCTCGCCAGTTACTTGAAAATGCTCATCGCCACGCACATACTCAATATAAAGTGCAATGTTTTTAAGCATAGAATTTAACTCCGCACCGCCAACCGCTTTAATTCCAGCGTCTAAATAGTCATTGGTGTATTCATTTGGTTTAACTGACAAAGAATAACTGCTGCCTACATAAAGAGGCTTTAATGTTTGTCCGCTTTTTTTGACTATAAATTCCTCAATACTCGCCTCAATAATTTCTATATTGGTAGGGTTAAGCTTGTTCGTTACGCTGTCATTGGGCGTTGAGGATAAATAACTTAATATCGTGTTAAACAGTTCTTCGCCTAACGCAGTCTGAGAATATTGCTCTATTATCTCCAACTGTTTATCCGCGTGCTTAAAAGTGTATCCTACAATGTGATTTTCCTTGCTAGGGAAGCCAGCTTTGAAATATGGCTTTTCGTCATAATGGAATACGACTTCGGTTGTATCCTTTGTTTCAAAATATGTAGCTTTCTCGCGCACCTCTTGGTTTTGAGAAAGATTATCGCTGTAAAGATAGCGGCTCGCCTCTGGGAAGAATTTAGCCCTAGCATAAAAATTATTCCCTTCAGTAATTTGATTGATTACTTCGCCAGACATATTTATAGTTTCCACATCAATGCTGTAAACTGGTACGTCAACTGCGACACGAACTGAAGTTGGACGTATACTTTGATTTTCCGAAGTGGCTTTTATATTAGAAATTCCGCCGTTTATCCAATTGACCGAATCTCCATTCTCGTCTTTGAAAACTTTGCCATCTTTGTAAAGAAGTCCTCTATTTAATTTTACATTAAACGGCTCATTAACTTTGACGATTTTAGGTACGACTATTACACCATCAGATATCGTGCCCTCAACTAGGTTTTCAGAATAATTTGACTCAAATGCTAAAGTGACTTTGTTTTGAGTAACACTTTGAGTTGTGGATTTTAAAACCAGTTGAAAGTCCTCAGTGACTTCAAACTGCCCTCGATTAGCATTATATAGTTTATCCTCCAGCGAGAACTCGATATTCTCAGGATAAATTAATTCTTGCCCATTTCCATTGGCAAGAAAAATAGCACCGACAGTTGCGCCCGCAACGACGACAATCGATGAAATTACAACTAAAATTGTTTTCCATAAAGCCCACTTTTTCATAAATCACCTCTTAGAAAAATCTAATAAATTTATTATAATTTTTTTGGCGAAAAAAATCAAATAAAATCATATGAAAATTATTTTATATTTATTATAAATATTAATAAATAAAATAATCTTAAATCATAAATATTTTTTTATAAATTAAAAAATAATTTTAAATTAATAATTAATTAAAAATTCCTTAAAAACTATATTTTTTTGTATTTTTTAATATTTTAAGGCTTTTTTTATTTATTTTAATATTTTCAGCATGTTTTTCGCCTTATCCTTGACATAAAGTTGTATTTACGATATAATTTGATTCAAGGAGAAAAAAATGATACAAGCAAATAATATTTCACTTGCTTTTGGTGGCAGAGTGCTGTATAAAGAGGTTAATTTAAAATTTACAAAAGGAAATTGTTATGGAATTATCGGCGCTAATGGCGCGGGCAAATCCACTTTTTTAAAAATTCTAACAGGAGAACTTGAGCCTAACACTGGCGACGTTTTTATCACACCTGGCGAGCGCATGAGTGTGCTGGCACAAAATCAAAATGCTTTTGACGAAAACACAGTTATTGACGCCGTTTTAATGGGACATAAAAGGCTTATGGAAATACAAAAGGAAAAAGATGCACTTTACGCTAAGCCTGATTTTAATGAAGCGGACGGAATACGTGCTGGCGAACTTGAAACTGAGTTTGCTGAGCTTGGCGGCTGGGAAGCGGAGGCGGAAGCTAAAAGCATGCTTCAAAACATAGGAGTGGGCGAAGATCTCTTTTATAGCCTTATGAGCGAACTTGACGCAAAAATCAAAGTCAAAGTGCTTCTTGCACAAGCCCTATTTGGTAATCCTGATATACTTGTACTTGATGAGCCTACAAACAACCTTGACTTTAAAACTACTCGCTGGCTTGAAAACTTCCTATTAAATTTTGAAAATACAGTTATTATCGTTTCCCACAATCGTCACTTTTTAAATAAAGTCTGCACGCACATTTGCGATGTCGACTACGGACAAATAAACATGTTTATTGGAAACTATGATTTTTGGTATGAGTCTAGCCAGTTAATTTTACGCCAGATGCGCGACCAAAACAAAAAAGCGGAGCAACGCGCAAAGGAACTTAAGGAGTTTATCGCTCGCTTCTCAGCCAATGCATCAAAATCAAAACAGGCAACCTCTCGTAAGCGCGAGCTTGAAAAGCTAACCATTGAGGACATCAAACCCTCATCACGTAAATATCCTTACATCAACTTTGAATTCACTCAAGAAATTGGAAAAGAAGTGTTAAAAGTAACAAATTTAACCAAAGCCGGAATGTTTAAAAATCTCAACTTTAACATTGAAAAAGGGCAAAAAGTGGCATTTTTTGCAAAAAATAGCCAAATTACGACAACTTTATTCAATATTTTACTAGGGCAAGAGTCGCCAGATGGTGGCAGCGTGCATATCGGAAAAACTATCAAAGTGACTAATCTTCCTCAAGACAATCGAGCATATTTTGAAAATGTAGATATGCCAATCGTGGACTGGCTTCGTCAGTTTTCTAAGGACCAAAATGAAACCTTTATACGCAGTTGGCTTGGACGCATGCTGTTCACTGGCGAAGAGAACATGAAAAGTGCGAAAGTGCTGTCTGGTGGCGAGCGCGTAAGATGCATGCTTGCAAAGATGATGCTTGAGGGAGGAAATCTTGTAATCTTAGACGAACCAACCAACCACCTTGACCTTGAAAGCATCACAGCTCTCAATAAAGGAATGCAAAACTTTAAAGGCTGCATGATTTTCACTACTCACGACCAAGAGATTATCGAAACCACCGCAAACCGCATAATTGATATTGTGGACGAAAATAAAGTCATTGATTTCACCGGCACTTATGAAGAATATGCTGAAAAATATTTGTAAATTTTGAAAAAACTCAAAAATTATGCTTTTAAACTTAATTTTGCTTGACTTTTTGTGGTACTTTGCATAAAATATACTCAAAGTGATGACGGAATTGGCAACTCCGGAGCTTGACGCGAGGTCGGCGTAAAGACTATAATGAAGGTGATTTTCACGAATTAGGGTGGAACAGCGGGTTATTCTCGCCCCTAGGCTTTAAGGCTTGGGGCGTTTTTTATTGCTCAAAGTCAAAAAATTGACATTTTGACATAAAAAGGAGGTAAAAATTATGGAAATGTTAAAAAATCTTGACAAGATTGTCAATCTTTGTAAGGCACGCGGGCTTATCTTCCCAGGAAGCGACATCTATGGCGGCATGGGTAACACTTGGGACTATGGTCCTGTCGGCGTAGAACTCAAAAATAATATAAAACATGCATGGTGGAAACGCTTTGTCCAAGAGCAGTCAAATGTGTATGGCGTTGATGCGGCAATACTCATGAATCCTCGCGTTTGGGACGCAAGTGGACACACTGCAAGCTTTTCTGACCCTAAGATGGATTGCAAATCTTGCAAACAACGCTTCCGTGCTGACAACCTAATTGAAGAACATTCAAAAGGCAAAGTGTCTGCCGAGGCAATGACGAATGAGGAAATGGAAGCGTACATTGCAGACAACAAAATTAAATGCCCACACTGCGGAAATTTCAACTGGTCCCCTATTCGTCAATTTAAACTTATGTTCGAAACCTCTCGCGGAACAGTTGAGGGAGAAAAAGATGTAGTATATCTACGTCCAGAAACCGCTCAAGGCGAGTTTGTCAACTTTTTAAACGTGCAACGCAGCATGCGTGCAAAAGTGCCATTCTCTATCGCTCAAATAGGAAAAGCTTTCCGCAACGAAATCACACCGGGAAACTTCATCTTCCGCACAATCGAGTTTGAACAAATGGAACTTCAAAACTTTTGTAAAGAGGACGATGCGATGGCTCTTTATGACACATACAAGCAAAAAGCACTACAATTTGTACTTGACCTTGGTTTCAAGCCAGACCACTTCCGATTTCACGACCATGAAAAACTAGCACACTACGCAAAAGCTGCTTGTGACATACAATATCTATTCCCTATTGGCTGGGAGGAGCTTAACGGTATTCATCACCGCTCCACTTGGGACTTATCGCGTCATCAAGAGTATAGCGGTAAACCTATGACCTACCTCGATCCTATTACGAACGAAAAATATATTCCAAATGTCATCGAATATTCAATCGGCGCTGACAGATTAACTCTTGCCGTGCTTTGCGAGGCGTATGACGAGGAAACTTTGGAAAATGGTGAAACTCGCGTGGTAATGCACTTCCACCCTGCAATTGCTCCTTTCAAGGTGGCAGTACTACCTCTTCAAAAGAATTTATCTGACAAGGCAAAAGAGGTTTACGCAATGCTGTCAAAAGAGTTCCGTTGCGAATATGACGAGGCGGGCTCAATCGGCAAACGCTATCGTCGCGAGGACGAAATCGGAACGCCTTTCTGCGTGACAATCGACTTTGACACGCTTGAAAACAATACCGTGACAATTCGCGACCGCGACACTATGGAGCAAATCCGACTTTCAATCGACGAACTTATCCCATACATTGACAAAAGAATTAAATTTAATTAAAATTGGTTAAATAAGCAATAATCAGCGAGGCAGAAAACGAGCAGTGCAAGGCTCGAAAGAGTTTCAAAAGGGAGTTTAGTACTCACTAAATGACCGCATTGAAAGTCTTTCAGTTAACGCAGCAATGCGAAGTTTTCTGCTTCGCTGCACTTGTCATAAAAGTCGCCCGCACCCAGCACTAACACTATGTCATCGCTATTTAAATCCGTTAGCGTTTTCAATAAGTGGTAATCCTCGCTATACACAGCATTTCGTCCCATACTCAATAAACTATTATATAAGGTATAGGCGTCACCCGCCTCATCATATTCTTCACGCGCGGAGTAAGTTTTGAAAATTATTATCCTATCCGCCATCAGCACTTTAATAAAATCTTCAAAAAATGCTTTTGTACGAGAATACGTATGAGGCTGAAATACAACTATCAACTTGCCCTTACAAAGTTTTCTTACAATGGTGATTGTTTTCTCCAGCTCTTTGGGATGATGTGCATAGTCAAATATTAGCGTTGAGCCGTTTTTAAAAGGTCTTTTTTCAAATCTACGTTTAACTCCTTTAAAGTTCGCAATGGCAAGTGAAATAATTTCTTTCTTTACGCCGTAAAACTCTGCAACCTCAATTGCTGTTAAAATATTTTTAACATTGTGCAAGCCATGAAGTGTTGATTTAATGGATATATAAAACTCTCCCGCTTTAAAACAGTCAAAACTTAAACCATTTTTATCCTCATGATAATTTTTATATGTATAAATTCTTTTTTGGAACGAGTATTCAAACGGAGCTATTATGTTTTCGCTCTGCCTTAAAAACTTACGAAAAGAACTTTGCACCCTTTCGAAAGTGCCAAAGTAATCTAAGTGTTCCGCCTCGACATTTAAAACAACCCCCATGTGCGGATGAAGATAAAGAAAGTTATCAGTATATTCACACGCTTCCGTTATAAAAAACTCACGTCCGCCAATTATAAAATTGCTTTCCTCTTCACTTAAATTGCCGCCAATATGCACAGTCGGGTTCAGCCCTGCAACCGTAAATATTTTTGCTATCAATGCCGTAGTTGTGGTTTTACCATGTGCACCAGCCACGGCTATGACTTTTTCATAACCGAGTGCAAGATTTCCTAAGGCTTCTCCACGAGATATTATGCGTTTGCCTATTTCTCTTGCATGCTTAAGCTCGACATTGTCCTCGTGTATGGCAGAGCTATAGACAATCAAATCTGCACTTTCCACTGCTTGCAAATTTTGCTGATAAACATTTATTCCACAAGAGTGTAATTTTTTTGTAATTTCGCTTTCAGTGGCATCACTGCCAGCCACCTGCAAGCCCTGCGCACGATAAAAATGAGCGAGTGCGGACATGCTCACCCCGCCTATACCTATAAAATAAACCATATTAGAAATGTATGCATAACAAAAGAGAAATGATTCAATTTCCATTTTTATTTGACTTATTTTTGTTTAATCTGTTATACTAAAAATATATTAAGGAGGGATATTATGGATAAGAAAAAAATGTGGTATTGGCTTGCGGGGGGAGGAGTACTTCTCGTACTTATCGTAGGACTGATACTTGGACTTACTTTGTCTAAAAAAGGCTCGCCAGTTACACTGTCTGAAGCCACTGCCGTTCAAATTGAAAAAGAACAAAAAATTAATGTCGGTTGGAAAACTGATAAGCCAATTGATAAGGTTGTAATCAATGTGATAAAGTCCAATGGACATGTTGACAACTCAGTTACTATAACAAATGCAACTCAACTTGCCAAAGGAACAACCACGCTTGATGCAAGCTATGGTAAAAACCAAGTTGAAGTTATTGTTTATAACGGCGACCATGCTTCTAGTAAAAAATTAGAAACAAAAGTATTCACAGATGAATATGTAATTGCACCGCTTGTAGCAACTATGCCTGTTACACTTTTCTCTCTCAATCTTCAGCAATACACGCAAAACTATACTATTCCAACTTTTGTTTGGCTTCAACGCGGGTCCGCTTGGAACTATAACGCTATGCCTAAAAATGTCTATCTTATGCCTCTAGAAACTCTAAGTACTATGTCTACTTTAAATGATGCAGGACAAATGTATATTAAGACAAGCCAATGGGTTGGCGAACTTTATGAAATGAATCCAGAATCTAAATTTCACCTCTACGTCAATGACTATCATCCTTATGTATGGATGCAAGCAACCATCGCAAATCATATTCCAGCTTCTCAATATGATGTTACCTTGCTTTCAGATGGTACAGCCTCAAAATATGTCTATGATCGCAATTTTGGTGGAGAAAACGCAAGCGAAATTTATGAAAGAATGTTAGCAGAATATAAAGACTTTAAACAGGGTGTATATAACAAAAATAACCCAGGATCTTTTGATACAAACGGACTTCCTTTTACTTCGGTTCAATCCTGCGAATATGTGGTTTGTATGCTTAATGAAGAGCCTAACCTCAAAGTAGTGCTTACAAGCATGTATAACAATTCAAAAGATACTGACTTCGCTCAGCAAGTTACACAACTTAAAAATGAAGGCAAAATCGAAGTCGTTGCATTAAAAAGCTTATTAGACGCACTTGGTGATCAAGGCAAATTAAATATAAAGTCTCTTTATAAATTTAGCGATGACATTTTTGAAAAAGCCGCTACCGAAAATAAAAAAGTAATGTTGCTCATGGGTACAAAAACCACAAGCGAAATAAACTTTGACGAATATGTAGCAGCCACCAAGGCATATTACGGCGATGAATATGTGTATTATTATAAAGGTCACCCAGGCTCCCCTACTATTGCTGACCCAGTAAAGGCTGAACATCTTGAAGAACTTGGACTTATAGATGTTGACTCTTCAATTGCAGCCGAACTGATTTTCTTCTTTAATCAAGAGATTGTCGGCACTGGTTACGGCTCTACGACTTATGGCTCTTTAAATCCAGAACAAGTTGGAGGAATTTGGGGCACTTCACTATCAAACGCAACAAACAATTATTCATCTGAAACCAAATTTGTAATTAACAAACTTACTTCAAACAATGCAAATTTTGGATCTCTTGCAACCAGCAATTCATATTTGTTTGAATTTAAGGATACAACTAATTATAACATTGCAGTTTATGACGTAAATACTAATTCAATCAAATATTACAAAACAACTGACTCTGGCTTTACAGAAGTTGAGAAGTAAATAAGCGTTAAAAATCACCCGATTGGGTGATTTTTTATTTATTTAAAATCAATATTCATTTGGCTTTTTCAGTTTGATTGTAACTATTCCATCTTTATTAATTCTCACTTAAAGATTATTACATGTATGAATAATGGAAGCTCGATTAGCCCGCTGCCCACATTCAAAAGTCGTTTCATAGACCTAATGATGTAAAATTTTGCATTCTTTGTCAAATAAAAATTACAAAATCCACGTTGCAAATTAATTCTCAGAACTCGCACCTTCTTATTCTTTTTGAGCAATTATTTAAAAGATTAATAGTCCACACAAACTTAAAAGTAATGCTGGTATAGAAACTATCAAGCCATAAAGCATGAATTTTGCGAGTCCATATTTGACGTCATTTTCTTTAAGGATTTTCATAAACATTATGCCCGCAAGTGCGCCGATCGGAGTTAAAAATGCGCATAGATTTGACGCAATTATAACAGCGTAAATATTATTGTACACAAATGGCATGCCGGCCAAGACGCTTGTAAAAAGCATTGACATTGGAATATTGTTTATTAAATTGCCTAATAGAAAGGCAATAATGCCAATCACTATGAAATGTTGTCCAGATAACGAGTTTGCAAAGAGTTCTATAAATCCCACATCTTGCAAGGCTGAAACTATAATCGCCATTGATAAAAGAAAAGGTATGAGCTCATACGGCAAGTTTTTAAATGATTGCCATAAAATGCTTAATTTCTGTTTTGTGGCTAGTAAAAAAATAAACATTGTAAAATATGTGACTACCGCGCAAGCAAGCGGAATATACCAAATGTCAAGCCCAATATACGGGCAAATTACCATCATAATCACCATGACACCAAGTCCTGCAAGTGCTATACCTAAAAGAGCACTGTTTGGCTTAACAATTTCTTCATCTTCCAACTCAATCTTTTGCTTCAGCTTTTTTCTAAACAGAAAATATACTATCAATAATGATACAATGCCGGCAATCAATGTAGGTATGAACATCTTTAAGGTATAATCAAGAAAATTAATGCCAAAGTAGGAGCAAAGATATATATTGGTTGGATTGTCAATATAAAAGAACATACTCCAAGCGTTTGCCATAACAAACTCAGTGACAATGTATGGCGTTGGATCGATTTTTGCACGCTTAGTGAAAAAACAAATGAAAGGAGTGAATGTTAAAATCAAAATGTCGTTTGATGTAAAAATAGTTAGTATAATTACTATAAAGCTGAAAACAAAAAACAATTTTGTTTGGTTTGATTTCGCTTTTTTGAGTGCTAACTCGGCAATATATTTAAAAAATCCAATTTTATCTAACAACACCGATAAACTTGTACAAGAAAGAAATATAGCTAAAATTTTTAACGGATTTATATTTTCAGAGCTCGCAAACACATTTTTTAGACTCTGCGACGAGATAAATTTACAGGCAATGCACACAATTGAGCCGATCAGACAAACAATCCAATAAACTCGGATGCTTACTTTACCCAATTTAATTTTTATGTCAAAGATAATACATAGAAGCATTGCAACAAGAGTTATACCAATTATAATTAACGGAGCAACCATTTTTTTCTTCCTTTAGTAGACTTTATAAGTATAACACAGACAAATTGCGTTTGCAAACGCTTTTAAATATAAGAATGGATCAATCTGTGTTATTTTACAATAAAAAATCCATCTTAAAGAATAATTTTTGTTCAATCATTTATTTAAATAATATTTGCATTATTTGCTGATATTTCTCTTGAAAAGCTTTTTTAGTTTGATCACTTAAGTCATTAAAATCGCTTTCAAACCAGCTTTTAATTTTATCTATATCATTCAATGATAAATCTTTTAACTTAAAAGCAGAATAAAAACACATTGGAATATTGTCAAAATGCGCTAATATGTCTGCGTCCGCAACACATAACTCTTCTAAATTTTTTGCATGCCTGCTTGTACTATGATGTAAAATACAACCTAGTATTTTTTGAATTTTATCTTTTGGGACTTGAAGTTTTGTCAATAACTCTTCTGCAATTTTTGCCCCGTTCAAATTATGCTGTTTTTTAGTTCCAACTTTTTTCATTAATGCTATGTCATGAAGCATTGCGCCTATTTGGACTATTTCTTTATCCGCTCCATAATTTTCAGCCAATAATAAACTTTCTGCTACAACAAACTTTATGTGGTTATTCCAAAAATCATATCCATCTTCTGCTTCTAAAACAAATTGTTCACTTATTTTTAGTACTTCTTGCTTGATTTCTTCTACCAAATTCATATTCACCTCTTAAAAAAATCTTGCATTCATAAACACACTTCACTATCTGCTTATTTTCATTTTTAGATTATTCTTTTGATAAGTTTCAGCTGCGTTTATTTTTTACAATAAACTTTTCATAATTAAACTTATTGATTAAATTATATCACAGATTTTCTAATTTTGTATTATAAAATTAAAAGTTAAAATTGGCTTTTAAACATATACTCGTTTTATACAATCGTTATGAAATCATAAGCAAGCGCTCAACAGTAAAAGTTAAATGCAAACAAATGAATTTTTATAATAGAATAATAAGTGCCGTAACTTTAAATTAAATGCAACATTTATAAATAATTTCATAATATAAGTTCAAAGTTAACAATCAATCCTGTTTTACTACATACTCCGCTCTCATCACAAGGGCCGAATATGTAGTATTATTATTTAGGAGTATAGACTTATGAAAATATCAGTTCAATCAAATGTGACTTACAATGCAATGATACCTAATGAGGGGGCAACGCATGGTGAGTTGTCAAGAAATACCGTAAATACAGAAAATGTATCTAACGCCATTTTAAAAGAATTTACAACCAGTAAAACTATGGTGAAAGCAGGAGAAGTTGTTCACAATAAGGTTACAGTTACTAATAACTCTGCAGCGCAATTAATCTATACCTTTATTTCCAATCCAACGCCTAACGGCGCAAGTTACGTGGCTGGCAGCGTTAAAGTAAATGGAGTTGTGCAAGCTAACAAAGACATGATATCCGGCTTCTATCTTCCAAATTTAAACACTGGCGATACTGTGACAATCGAATACGATTTAAAGGTCGATGACCCAGCTACTGTAAATCCAATAGTCGACGTGTCCGAGTTCCAATATACCATAAACGAACCTTTATTAAATAAAAAATCTCACAAAGAATACACTAATCCTGTTACTATAAACCTTATTTCCGATAAGATAAGCGTTGTTAAAAGCGTGGATAAAGCATTTGCCGCCAAAGGTGACACGTTAACATACACCATAACTATAACCAATCAAGGCAATGTCGATGTTAACAATATCTATTTTACCGACAATATTCCAAATGGTACAACTTTTGTAGAAAATTCCGTTACGGTCGATGGAACAAAAATGCCTGCATATCGTCCTGAAACTGGATACAATGTAGCAAACTTATCGCCTAACCAGAGTACAACAACAAGCTTTCAAGTAACTGTTGACTAGTATTGGAGGTAGGCTATGATAATACCGAATAAATCTTATGTAAGTTATAACTCAATAATGCCTAATGGGGAAACTTATTCGGACCGCATCGAAAGCAACTTGGTAACCACCGAAATTTTGTCATATTTAGTTACAAAAACTATTCATTCCGACAAAACTTCAGTAAATGTAGGAGATTATATTCGCGTTACGACCACTATAACAAATAGATCTTCAGCCAAACTCATGGATATTTTATTTACCATAGCACAATCAAGCGGTGCGGCATATGTGGATGGTAGCGTCAAAATAAACGGAAACGCACATCCTAGTTACCATCCTGTAAAAGGCTTCACTCTTCCTGAATTATATGCTGGAGAAGAAATTGTTATTGAGTATCAATTAAAAGTCATCAGTCCGATAGCCACCAAGGCAATAACACATTATGCAACATTTAAATATGGTTTAAACAATACTGCAAAAAATGATGTGACTTTCTTGGAAAATACCGATAGACTTTCATTCAAGGTTATTTCAAAACAACAAGTTCTACCAGCGTTCAGTAAAAGCAGCAAAGTATATTACACTATTATATATATCTGTCCTTGCTGTAATTGCTGTGAATGTTGTGACTATTGTCACTACGATAATATTTAAAAAAGTACACTAGCCAAGTTATAGCAATTGACAAGCGCATCACAAGCTGTTGTGGTGCGCTTTCATAAATCTAAAATACTGATATGTTATTTTAAAGCTATTTTTAAGCCATACAAATAAATCTTTTAAAGCTTCACTTTTGGTTTTGACACAAAACAACTCAAACAAATAGAAAGTAAAATGAAAAGCTAAGAATTAAGCTTAAAAAATACCAACAAAAAGCCTTACCTTTCGAATCGGATTGCTTGTATTTGATGTAGAAAATGAAGCACTCGCCCTAAAAATCTCGCGATTTTCAGGGATCCCGAGGAACCCTTGTGGGTTCAACTCCCCTTTCTTTTTTATATCTATTTTTTTTGGTGCAGAAGATGGGAGCTCTTGCCCTAAAAATCTCGCGATTTTCAGGGATCCCGAGGAACCCTTGTGGGTTCAACTCCCCTTTCTTTTTTATATCTATTTTTTTTGGTGCAGAAGATGGGAGTTGAACCCACAAGGTGTTTCCACCACAAGTACCTGAAACTTGCGCGTCTGCCATTCCGCCACTTCTGCATTCCTAAGTGCATTATACATTGTACATTTTTTGTTTTACTTGTCAACTTAATATTTAAACAAAAAAAGTCACCTTTAGTTAATGACTTTTGAAACTAGCAGAATAACAAAGAGAACACCAACACAACAAGGTGCTTTCTTTTTTGTGCTTACTCTCTCTTGACTGCAAAACAAACGAATATTTCTGCCGTTGTCACAGGTTGTCGTTGATATGACACGCACTGCAAATAACAAGACACTCGCTTTAACCTTGACAACTAAGAATATTCGTTTACACTAAAATAATAGAGAGAAGAAAACAAAAAGCAAAAGAGCGGTCTGCGATATGCTCCGCCAGCAAACTGCTCTTTTGCTACAAAGTTGTTAGGCGTGTGCTTGGTTTGGCGAGGCAAAGCCGAGCCACTTGTATATACCAAGCACACGCCTAAATGCCAAAGTATGCATTTTTAACTGAATTTTTCGAAAAAATGCTTGTAATCTTCATCAGATAAAAACTGAATTACAGACTCTTTTTTAAAAATTCCATTTAAAGAATTATCAATACTAAAGCCTTTATATTTTGTTATATAATATCTACCATGGATAATTTTTGGTGGTTCTTTAATTTCTAAATCAATTTTTAACTTATCAAAGATAACTTTAATCTTTTTAAATGCCTCTTCATTTATATTTTTATTTTTTACAATAAACTCAATCTTATAACATTTAACCCCTTTAAAAATTCTTTCTATTGTTCTTAAGTATTCTTTATCAAGATTTTTAAAGAAATACTGATCGGTAATAATCAATTTGCATTCTGTTCTGCAAATGTTTTTCAAATATAAGTTAACAAGAGATATGTTCTCTTCTTTCGTTCTTTCATATCCTAACACATCTCTATATTCCATTTTAGATTTAGGACTAAATTCATTTATGAGAATTTCAATAGGAACAGGCAACTTTTGTATCTCGATTTTTACATGCTCTTTATAGTTGATTTTATCTAATGCTTCTAAAAACCAAACGAAATCTTGCTTTGTTTTATAAGATATTTTATAAATATCACTATTATTATACTCCTTTGCCATAAAGCTCCTACATTTGTTTTTGTATATTTATCGTTTCTTCAACAATTCCAGCCATTTTTTTGATGTGTATAAAATTATCATAATTTAGAGATTCTCCTTTATGCGATTTTAGCCATTTATCAATGACTTGATAGCCACCTATGTAATAATTGAAAATTTCTTCTGTTATACCCACTATTGCAGTTTGTTTATTGATATATAATTTCTCGTTTGTATATTTAACTTGTTCAATGGTTAAGTCATTGTTTTCACTTTCAATCTGCAACTCTTTTATTATTTCAGTTTCCATTAAATGAAGTTTTCTCAATTTATTCCCAGCTTCTGCATATTTTTTTAATATAGTTTCATTTTCGATAATTGGAACTCGAGGATAATCTCTTTTTAAAAATTCATTATATTTGTTTCTATATTTCAAATCATAAAGAACACCATAACAATAATCAAACACTTCTTCAGCTGTTGGCTTTTTCTGTAACTTTTGAGTTAATAAATCAAATTTACTTTTATCTATATTCACCTGCTTTTCTTTGGACAAGCCATCTGGGGAAATATATAATGGTGCGATATATGCAACATCAGAGAAAAAATGTATATCAGTTATAATGTTTGTGACAAATATAGATGAAAATTTATTTTGTGAAGAACCACCCCTAGAGTAAACCAGCCCTATATTTAATAAATTTTTATTCATAAAGTGTTTCATTACTTTTGCTTTTGTTCTTGAAAGCCATCCGCAAATACCTGAATAATATGTCCACCTTTCATCAAATAAACGATAGTTTACCTTCGTAATCTCGCCGTTCCTTTCCACGTCTTTCCTAATTTGTTCTGGCGTTAATCCTCTACCAAACCTTCCAAAAAGTTTTTTAATCGGCTCATCATCTAAAGCGTTTCTTACAATATTTATCCTTTTTTGAATTTCTTCTTTAGAATGTGATATTGTAACATCGTCATTGCCAGAATCTGTTCCAGTAGATTTTATTGTAAATAAATCATCTATGCTAACTCCTTGCAAATATTCTGATTTATTCTCATTATCTATCGGAATAAATAAGGCTGTTTTAGGGTCAATCTTTATGTTTTTAAAATCTAAATTGCCGTTTTCTAAATATTGGAATTTGTAGTCTCGCGTACCATAAATATCAGCATAGTAAACATTAGCCCAATTTTCTTTTGTTGTGGTTTTTATGCCAATAATTATTGCAACTCCAACTCTAATATCAAATACATTTTCATCTTTAGAACCATTTGGGCATTTTTCTTGTTTGGTTGAGTTGCCATGTAGGTTTACGATATATATTTTATCAAAAGTTCTTAATAAGCTTGCCCTCATTCCTCTAAATATCACATTGTCTAAATATCCGTTATTTGTAATATAGGCTAAAACACCTTTACCATCTTTTTGAATGTGTTGTTCAGCAAATCTTATAAACTTTACATAATCATCATTTAACAAATGTTTTTTCTCCCCGAAAGGAGTTTTTCCATCAGTTTCAAATTTATATGCCGAAATGTCATATTGATTTTTTGAAGCTGCCAAATAGGGAGGGTTACCTATAATTACTTGAATAGGTCTTCTTGCTTTCCACTTATCGGCATTTTGGGCTTCGTCTGTAATTGCACCTGAAAAATCGAAAAATGTTGTTTGAGCATTCTGTTCAAGTAAAGATTTAGGCTCTGCCAAAGTGTTAGTTAAAAATATATTTGAGGACAATTCTCTATCTAATTTTTTATCTCCTAAAGTTTCAGAAATAACACGCCTAATTTTTAAATGAGCAATAACATAACTTGTCATCATAATTTCAAAAGCAATTAAACGAGACATTAAACCATTTTCTTGTTGTAGCCAATCCTTATAAAAGATTTCATTTTTGTCTGAAAAATATTTATCCTTTATAAATTTTATGATTTCCGCCCCAAAAGTTCCTGTCCCGCAAGCGGGGTCTAATATGGCAACTTTAGGGACATCTACAACTTTTTCAGTTTTCCATTCTTTGCGTTTAGTTTGATATGGATCGCTTTTTAGTTTGATTGAAAGTGTTTCATTGTTAGACAAACCACCATTTATTTTAAAATCCTCAATCAAAACTTTATCAACCATTTCAACTATAAAACGAACAACTTGAACAGGAGTATAATATGCGCCAAAATTCTTTTTTTGTTGCAAATCATAATAATTTAAAAAATCTTCGTAGAAGTGAACTATTGCATCTTTTTTTTCATATTGATTTAATAATTGTTGAAGATTGGTTAAAGTAAACAAGTTGCATAATTTGTTTATTGCATCATCTAAGGTTGGATGTAAATTATTAGAAGTTGCTATATGCTGAAAAAATTGCTTTAATAAGTGGCTCTCTTTTGCCAAATTTTCAATAGCTTCTCCTCTTGAGAAAGTTTTTAGATTTTTATCATTATATCTTGCAATAAACAAACCATATACTATTGTTTGAGCATACATATCAGAAAATTCTTTGATTTCTAATTCTGGCAACAAATCTTGTTTTAATTTCAAAAATAATGCATTTAACTCAGTAAACATACTTATATTTTTGCTATTGCCAGTCTGTAATATATTGTAAACGATAGTTTTTATTGTTTTTGCATATTCTGCCATATAATATGCTAATTTTTCGGGACTTTTTATGTTGGCAGGTGATTCTAAAATAAAATCTTTAATTGAAGATATAAATAATTCAATTTTAGATTCGTCAAGTTCAAACTCGCCATTATCATTTTTATTTAACAATGCAAAGCCATTATACATTTTATCTGAATTTGCTTTGTAAAATTTCCAAATTACGTTGTCAGTTAAAATAACATTCCCAAAAACTTTTGCTTCTACAAGAATTTGTTTCCTTGCTCTCTCATCTTCGCCACCTATTTTTTTTACTTCTATTGCACCAAATGGAGGTGTTTTTGTAATATCTTCATTGTTATGCCAAAGTTTTATATCTATGTTTTCTCCTGTATTGCCAGTTCTTGCTCCTGAAAAATCATGAGCAGTGCAGCCAAAAGATTGAATTAAATCTATAACAGGTTTATTATATGAACTTTCAATATTCCCAGCTTTAAGATATTTATTTACTTCTTTGCAATATTTTTTTAATTCGTTGCGAATAATGTTTTCATTTACAATTTGTTCCATAATAACCCCTTAATAAGAGATATTATAACATAATTTATCAAAAATGTCTAAATTTCTTAAATTTTATAAAAAAATAGTAATAAAAAATCTAACCCATAATGAGGGGTTCGATTTAGGTTTTAAGTGGTGCAGAAGATGGGAGTTGAACCCACAAGGTGTTTCCACCACAAGTACCTGAAACTTGCGCGTCTGCCATTCCGCCACTTCTGCACGTCTTCTTTACGCAAGTTCTCTGAAACTTGCGCGTCTGCCACTTTGCCCCCAAAGCTTAATAGCACGGCTTTGGGGAGCCCCCAACTCCGCCACTTTTGCATTCCTAGGTGCATTATACATTGTACATTTTTTTGTTTTACTTGTCAACTTTATATTTAAACAAAAAAAGTCACCTTTTAAAGGTGACTTTTTTACTTAATAAGGCAAGCTTGAAAGCATACTTACTCCTGAAATAAGTAGTATTACAAAAATCGCTACACTTACACCAAGCGCCACAAAGAAAGTAATCATCCATGCTTTCATAAATGTTTTGCGAGCCACTGTGCCTTCTGGATACAGGCAAATACCGATAATTAAACCGATTAAACCTAAGAATAATCCGAGAACTACACCAATTCCAGTTTTAGAAGTATTGTAATCCTTAGTTCTTGGGTCTTCTTTTACCTGACGACCGCAATGAACGCAAACATCTGCATCATCTGCAATTTCTTTACCACATTTAGGACAGAACATCCCTCATTCCCCTCCTTTTTTATAATTAAGATTAATCATCTTTAGTTTAATTATAATAGAACAATATGTTCCATGTCAAGCATTTTAGAACGCATTCTTCTATTATTTATATATGAATACATTTGGGAAAAGAGTAAAAACAAGCAGGATAGAAAAAGGCATTTCACGCAAGCAAATGGCAAAAGCCTTACATATAAGCGAGAGATCTATATCTTATTGGGAGAATAATAAAAGAGAGTGCAATTTTGACACCCTCTTAAAACTTTCCAACTATCTTGACGAAAGCATTGATTATCTTTTAGGCAATAGCGATTTTTAAAATTCAACCTTGACGTTTTTGCGTTCGACCGCGTCTTCCACTTCAAAAAGAGGACGCTTTTTTATTTTGAACCATTTTGCGAGTATTAAACTTGGGAAAGTTTCGCATTTAGTATTCAGTATTTTAACACAACCATTATAATACTTTCTAGCTGACACAATTTCATCCTCAACGTTTTGCAAGGTATTCATAAGCGACATAAAGTTTTTATCTGCTTTAAGGTCTGGATAATTTTCCGTTAACTTAAACAAGGATTTAAGAGTGGAACTCAGTGCATTTTCCTCTTGCGCGCGATTGGAAAGAGTTGCATTCATAGCGTTATATCTTGCAGCCATAACATTTTCTAGCGTTTCCTTTTCATGTTTTGCGTACCCTTTTACTGTGTTTACAAGGTTTGGAATTAAATCATATCTTTTCTTATAGTATACATCCATTGTAGAATAACTTTCATCTACATCATTGCGAAGTTTTACAAACTTATTATAGCCAATCCACACCCAAAGACCAAATATTAAAACTAAGCCTGCTATTATCGCCGCAATAATAACTATTAACACTCCTGTTGACATTACAACCTCCTTATGTATATATTCTATCATGTTT